>NZ_JAKLTL010000019.1:0-34319 GCF_022012315.1 Acinetobacter sp. ME22 | reverse complement strand
GATAATTAAAACTAAATCGTGATATGACTGAATGGTCAAATAACTAAAAGAATATTCTGTTTCACATTTAATTAAAATTTGTATAAATAAAATACTATTTTAAAGAGATTTTAAATCTATGGTCATTGCAACTCAATATGATGTCAATATAACTGGTATACCTGATACTTTGCCTGAAGTGATTCATGTTTCTTATGATTTGTGGAAACTTGAAATAACGCTTATTTTTCCTGATCAACCAATTCCTGTCTATGTTAGCTTCTCTTCAATTGGTTTTCGCATTCTTGATGAAGGAGACTTGTTGGATTATTGGGATGATGAAAGTCGTGTTTCAGGATGGATATGGAAAATAAATTCTGGTGGATGGTTTGATCAGGAATCTGAACGAGATGGCTTCCTTCAGGGACAGTTAGCTAAGGTTGGATATGAAAGACCGCATGAGTATCTTATTCTTGGAATAAACGATTGTGTTAGTATTTTTAGTAAAGGAGAACCAAAAATTTCGATGGCTGAATAAACGATTTGTTTAAAGTAAATTGATTCACAATAAGAGTTAAGCCGTATAAAAAAGAATTTGTGTATAAATTATTATTAATGCAGTAATTTAAACACATCTAAGTCAATAGATTATATTGGTTACTAGAAAAATCAGGTAGAGGCTAATATTGTTTTCTAAAGTGGATTGTAAATTTTGCAGATAAAATTAAAAAGAAAGTTTGCTAGAAATTGACTTTCATATTCTGTTTGGAAGTGTATTTTCAAGATATATAGCATAAGATTCTCATCACATTTTTATCTAGATGTATCATAGAATTTGAGTTTTAATTATAGCTTGAGCACTAAAATAAAAAGGGTTATCTCCTATGAAACTCAATTCTTTCTCACCAATTCCTGAAGATGATGATGAACTTCATCTTCCTGAACTTGTTTACTGGTCATCTTTAGGGGATGTAGAACAAGTTGAGCAGTTATTGTTTGATGGTGCAGACCCGAATCAAGCTGATGATGAAGGTTATAGTGCATTACAAGCTGCGGCCGAAAATGACAATATAGATGTAGTCAAATTGTTAGTTAGCAAAGGTGCAAGAATTGATCATCGAACCCAATATACGGCACTTGAGCTTGCAGAAATGGCTGGAAATACAGAAGTTATTGCATTTTTAAAATCATTGTAATTCATTCATTTGTTTATTGTATATAAAAGCCCAAGTATTTGAGTTGGGCTGTTGTTTCTTGGACGGTTTATAACGCTGCTTTAAGTTCCTTTTCATGGTGCTTGACTTGGCGTGCGTATTTTTTTGCTTTATGGCGTGTCCAAAAACTAGATTCATAGCCTGTAGGTCCAACATTATAATATGCAGTAGCTTTAGACCAACTTCCAGCCAGTCCATAATAGTGATTTAAAATAAAGCTGCTACATTGAATGTTGGTTGCTTCATCAGATAAGTCACCTATGCAATGATCTTGCCAGTAACTTGGGATAATCTGTGCAAGACCAACAGCACCAGAAGATGAGCGTGCAGCACTATTATAATTAGATTCTTGCCGAATTAATGCGGCAATTAATACTGGGGAAACTTGATACTGATCCGCACTTTGAATAATGATTGGAGAGAGGCGCTGAGCCTTTTCAGGAGAAACATGATATGCTTTTTCCAAGCCTGAAGATAATTTTAAAGAACGAGCTACAACTGAACCACTATGAGGACCAAGTTGACTACAGCCAGCTAAACTGAATAAAAAGCTTATAAGAAGAAAGTTTTTGAAATAAAAAAGTTTTTTATGTGAAATCAACAAAGTATAAGTCCAATATATTCCAATAATGTCAGGATATTAATTTTATTAAATTTATAGGGTCAAGAGTTGTTAACTCTTTTACAGCAATTTCAAACCTGAGATTATGCCTTGATTTGCTCAGTAAAATAAACTGATTGATGGACTGGCTTAAGATCATTTTTGATATTTTCAAAAAAAATAAACTAAAGTTTTTATAGAGTTAAAGTGATTAAAAAAACAAATGAACTCATTATCTTGTGATAAGCAGCCGACATAATTTAGCTCTGCTTGTATGTTTTTTATTAACTATATGCTATAACCATAATAACGGCATAAAAATTGCTTGGGTCTCGTGGGATAGGAATCTTTATGAAGTTATCTGTAGGATTAAAAATAGCGAATTCATTGTCGCTTACGCCACAATTACAACAGGCTATCCGACTTTTACAACTTTCTAGCCTTGAATTAGAGCAAGAAATTCAGATTCAGCTAGACAGTAATCCATTACTTGAAAAAGTCGAGGACTTGTCTAGTGCGGAAACTGATAGCGATGCCGACCGTGAATATGAAAATAAAGATTTAACCAAAGAGTTAAATGCGGATTATTTACCTGATGATTTACCTGTTGATACGGAGTGGGATGAAGTCTATACCCATCAATCAACAGCATTGGGAACTTCTGAATTTGAAGAGCGTGAGGATAATCGTCAGAGTAATTTGAGTTTGCAAGAACATATGCAGAATCAGATTAATTTACTGAATTTCTCCAAAGTAGATCAATTAATTGCCTATTGTATTATTGATTCATTAGATGAAAAAGGTTTTCTAGATGCTGAAATTGTAGAGATTACCGCCTCGGTACAGCATTTATTACAAGAATTAGATTATGATGATATAGTTGAAAATGAAGAAGTTTTAGTTGTTTTAAAGCATTTGCAGCGCCTAGACCCGATTGGTATAGGGTCACGTAATTTAGCTGAATGTTTAAAAATTCAATTGGAATATTTACCGCCAGCAACGCCATCACGTTATGAAGCTTTAAAAATGCTGGAGTATTATCCGCTGCTTGTTTCTAATGATATTAATAAGTTAATGAAACAAACAGGATTAAATTCTGATCAATTAAAAGCATCAATTGAACTCATTAAGACATTAAAGCCGTATCCTGGTAGTGATTTTGAGTCGGGTGAATCTGAATATCAGATTCCAGATGTGGTTGTGACCAAAAAACAGGATCACTGGCAAGTTCAGTTAAATCCAGATGTGATGCCGAAACTTCGGGTCAACTCTTTTTATTCCAATATGATTCGACGTGCAGATCAAAGCGCAGATAATCAATATTTGCGTAATCAGATGCTTGAAGCTAAAAACTTTATCAAGAGTGTCGATGAACGTCATAAAACCTTGCTGAAAGTGGCGAGCTGTATTGTCAAACATCAAAAGGCATTTTTAGAGCAAGGCCCTGAGGCGATGAAACCTCTGGTGCTGCGTGATGTCGCTGAAGAAGTGGAATTGCATGAGTCCACGGTGTCACGAGTCACGACGAATAAATACATTCTGACGCCACGTGGTTTGTTCGAATTGAAATATTTCTTTTCAAGTCATGTGGGCACAACGACAGGTGGTGAATGTTCGTCAACAGCAATTCGTGCCATGATTAAAAAAATGATTTCAGCAGAAAATCCTCGTAAGCCATTGTCTGATAACGTAATTGCAAATTTATTGAAAGAAGAAGGGATTGATGTTGCGCGTCGTACAGTTGCCAAATATCGCGAATCATTGAACATTCCGTCGTCTTCTGACAGAAAAGTATTGATTTGAAGAAGTGAATTTGTTAATTCTAAAGATTCATTATGACAACATGATGAATCTTTTTTTCTTGGAGTGGCTTGTGATGTTGGAATGATAGTGAAATAAACTGTGATTGCATTCATCATCAGCCATGACGATCTTTATCCTGAGCATTCATGAGGGATAGTGGTATGCAGTTAACAATTCGTGGACATCATTTAACCATTACACCTGCGATAGAAGAAAATATTCGCACTAAGTTTGATCAAATGACCAAACATATTGATCAAGTGAATAGTATGCAGGTGAAACTCTCTAGAGATCATCAACTTGATAAACGTTCTCGAAAAGGGAGTGCCAATCATATTGCCGAGGCGATTATTCGTGTGCCTGGCGCTGAACTTTTTGCACAAGCGTGTGCCGATGACATGTATACTTCCATTAATAAATTAACTGAGAAAATGAAACGACAACTGGCAAAACATCGTAAAATGCAGATGATTTTTCCACAAGTTATTGTTCCAGTTTAATTTTTAACTTAAGGTAAAGAGGTTTTTTATAAACCTCTTTTTTTATGGCAATTTTACGATTGCCTAATGAATAATTTTTTTTAGATATAGTAAAATAGCCAGTTTTTACAACGTAGGTCTTACACGAGGTCTTTTACCCATGAATAGTGAACAGCTCACTGAAATTTTAAAAGCAACTTTTCCACATGCAGAAGTTGTTGTGAGTGGACAAGCTGGAAAGTTTGACCTACGTATTGTTGATGATCAGTTTGAAGGCAAACGCCCTGTTGCTCGTCAGCAAGCGGTTTATGCACCATTAAATGATTATATTGCCAGTGGCGCAGTACATGCTGTGACCATTCGTGCAATGACGAAAGAAGAATGGCGCAAAGCTAGCTTGTTTGGAGCTTAATGATTTATGGATAAATTTCTCATCCAAGGTGGTCAAAAATTAGAAGGTGAAGTCCGTATTTCGGGTGCTAAAAATGCAGCGTTGCCACTATTGGCAGCGGTGATCTTAGCAGATTCACCAATTCGTATTTCGAACATGCCAAACCTTCGTGACGTTAACACGCTAGTGAAGCTGATTGCTGGTTTAGGTGTGACGATTGAATATTCGGGTGATACGGTTACTGCGGATACGTCAACATTAAATAACCAATTTGCGCCTTATGACTTGGTGAAAACCATGCGCGCTTCGATTTTGGTGCTAGGTCCATTGGTCGCACGTTATGGCGAAGCGAAAGTCTCTTTGCCAGGCGGTTGTGCCATTGGTTCACGTCCTGTTGACCAACATTTAAAAGCATTAGAAGCTTTGGGTGCACATATTGAAGTTGAAAATGGTTATGTGCATGCCAAAGTTGACGGTCGCTTAAAAGGCGGCGAAGTTGTCTTTGATATGGTGACTGTAGGCGGTACAGAAAACATTCTGATGGCTGCGGCACTGGCCGATGGTGTGACCACGATTCGCAATGCAGCACGTGAGCCTGAAATTACCGATTTGGCGCAAATGCTGATTAAGATGGGCGCTAAAATTGAAGGTTTAGACACCGATACGTTAGTGGTGACGGGTGTTGAAAGCCTGCATGGTTGTGACTATGCCGTCGTCGCAGACCGTATTGAAACAGGTTCTTACCTTGCTGCTGCTGCAATTACAGGTGGTCGTGTCAAAACGACACATACTGATCCTGCATTGCTTGAATGTGTCCTCGACAAGTTTGAAGAAATGGGTGCCGAAGTCACACGTGGTGATGACTGGATCGAGTTAGACATGCAAGGTAAACGTCCGAAAGCGGTCAGCTTCCAGACTTTACCACATCCTGATTTCCCAACAGACATGCAAGCACAGATCATGGCGGTGAATGCGATTGGTCGTGGTTTTGCGACTATTTCAGAAACGATTTTTGAAAACCGCTTTATGCATGTCCCTGAATTGTCACGTATGGGTGCCAATATTCAGGTCGAAGGCAATGATGCAGTCGTAACAGGTGTTGAGCAACTTTCAGCAGCACCAGTTATGGCAACCGATTTACGTGCGTCTTTTTCATTGGTGCTAGCAGCACTTGCCGCAGAAGGTGAAACCTTGATTGATCGTATTTATCATATCGATCGTGGCTATGAAAATATCGAAGCGAAACTACAAGGTATTGGCGCAAAAATTAAACGAGTAAGTGGATAAGAAATGAACGAGTTTAGAAACGATGATCCGAATTTCAATGTGATGGGTAATTTTGATCATGGTTTAACCTTAGCCCTCAGTAAAGGTCGTATTCTCAAAGAAACGCTACCTTTACTGGAAACAGCAGGCATTAACTTGCTTGAAGACCCTGAAAAATCACGTAAATTGATTTTCCCGACCACGCATAAACTGGTTCGTATTTTGATTTTACGTGCTTCAGATGTGCCAACCTACGTGGAAAATGGTGCAGCAGATTTGGGTGTGGCGGGTAAAGATGTCCTTATGGAACATGGCGCACAAAATGTCTATGAACCATTGGACTTGAAAATTGCCAATTGTCGCCTGATGACTGCTGCCAAAGTGGGAATGGTTCGTCCTCAAGGTCGTTTAAAGATTGCCACCAAGTATGTGAACTTAACCCGCCAATACTATGCCAGCTTAGGCGAGCAAGTAGATGTCATTAAGCTGTATGGTTCTATGGAATTAGCGCCATTGGTCGGTTTAGGTGATTACATTGTCGACGTCGTTGATACAGGTAATACTTTACGTGCCAATGGTTTAGAGCCACTTGAAGAAATCTGCAAAGTCTCTTCACGCTTGATTGTCAATAAAGCCAGCTTTAAACGTAAGCAAGCGTTGTTAAATCCGATCATTTCTCAGCTTGAAACGGCTGTGAATGAACGTCAAAAGCAAAAATAATTGCTTGTGAATCAGAAAACCGCCAATTTTGGCGGTTTTTTTATGGCTGAGATTTTCAAAATCCGAGCGCCTTGTAACAAAATCCAATCATTCCACATCAATAAATACATGTTAAAAATAACGGCTGAAAAAGAAGTAGCGATGACAATGAAAACACCACAACAACGTAAAGAAGCCTCAATACATATCTTGAAACAGCATACCATCCCATATATTGATTGGTTACCAGTCATTGAATCTGTTGAAGAAATTGAAGCCCGAACTGCAGAACATATCGCCAAACGAGCCATTGCTTGTTTGTGGGTGATACAGGTTGCCTGTGATTTGGATAATCAGAAATATGATGATGAAACTCAGGAATTTGTTTTCGATGTTTTGAGTCGCATGCAGGTCTTGGATGAACTAACAGACAAAGAAAAGGCGATCTTAAATCGGGATGTGTCACAGCAAGATGTGATTAATATGATTTGGAAATACGAAGCTTATTGGGTTTTGCTTTGGGCTTTAGGCATCGT
Source organism: Acinetobacter sp. ME22 (assembly GCF_022012315.1). Taxonomy (NCBI): domain Bacteria; kingdom Pseudomonadati; phylum Pseudomonadota; class Gammaproteobacteria; order Moraxellales; family Moraxellaceae; genus Acinetobacter; species Acinetobacter sp. ME22. Next base: position 27,351 of record NZ_JAKLTL010000019.1, on the reverse strand, counting down.
GGATGCGTTGAATTATCCTGAAAGTATTGTTGATTGTGACTTTGCGATTCAGGCAGTGACTTCAGTTGAATCTTTTGATGAGTTTATGCAAAAAGTCCAGTTGCGGGACATGGAAGAAATTTTAGATCAGGCTGATTTGATCTATCGTTATGACTGGGCATGTGTTGATGCACGCTTAAAACAACAGGTTGCTCCAGCAGGTCTCAATGCATCCGTGGTGATGGAACGTCATGCTGCATTAAACTGGTTGATTCAACGTGATGGGGATTGGGATCATCCTGATGTCAGCACCTAAAGATGATTCAGCAGCTCAAAAGTAATTTTCTATCAAGCTTTTGCGATAGATGTTGAGTTGTTGTCCACAAGTCAGTCGAAACAGGGTAAACTAAAACCTCATTTTTGTTTAAACACCTTGTGGGTAAATTGATGCGACGTTTATCGACTCAAGCGCAGGACTTCCAGCAAGCCTTCGCTGATTTATTGGCTTTTGAAACAGTCAATGATCCAGAACTGCTCAAAACTGTAGACCAGATTATTGCCGATGTGCGCCAACATGGCGATGCACATGTACTTAAACTTACTCAGCAGTTCGATCGACATCCAGCGCATCAATTTTCAGATCTTGAATTGTCTCAAGCTCAGCTTAAAGCAGCTTTTGAGGGGTTAAACGCTGAGGTTCGTGAAGCACTCGAACTGGCTGCCAATCGTATTCGTTCATTCCACCAAGCACAAAAGCAAGATGGCTGGAGCTATGTGGATGATTTGGGTAATACTTTGGGTCAGAAAGTTACGCCATTAGACCGCGTCGGGATTTATGTACCGGGCGGTTTAGCGTCTTATCCATCGTCAGTGCTGATGAATGCTGTGCCTGCACATGTTGCGGGTGTGCCAGAAATTATTATGGTTGTGCCTGCGCCGAATGGTGAGTTGAATCCCTTGGTTTTAGCGGCTGCCTATTTGGCAGGGGTACATCGCGTATTTACCATTGGTGGTGCGCAAGCTGTTGCGGCATTGGCCTATGGCACAGAAAGCATTCCACGTGTCGATAAAATCACAGGGCCGGGGAACCGTTTCGTGGCTGCGGCAAAACGTGCGGTGTTTGGTCAGGTTGGTATTGACATGATTGCAGGGCCATCTGAAATTTTGGTGTATGCCGAAGGTCAGAACGATGCCAAATGGATCGCGATGGATGTGTTGTCACAAGCCGAACATGACACAGTCGCGCAAGCAATCTTGATCACACCCGATGAAGACTTCTTAAATGAAGTGGCTGAAGCGATTGAAGAACATTTGGCTGCATTGCCAAAAGCCGAGATCGCCCGTACTTCGATTGCCAATCGTGGTGCATTGGTATTGGTCAAAGACCGCGCAGAAGCAGTTGAGCTGATTAATCAGGTTGCACCTGAGCATTTAGAACTTTGTCTCGATGATGCAGAAGCCATGAGCCAAGACATTCGCCATGCGGGGGCAATTTTCATGGGACGTTTTACTCCTGAAGCAATTGGAGATTACTGTGCAGGGCCGAATCACGTCTTGCCAACCTCAGGCACAGCGCGTTTCTCATCACCATTGGGTGTTTATGATTTTCAAAAACGCTCAAGTTTAATTATGTGTTCTGAGCAGGGTGTGAAAACACTGGCGAAAACCGCAGACATTTTGGCGCAAGAAGAAAACTTGGATGCGCACGCACGTTCTGCACGTTACCGTTATCAACCTGCTTAATGATTTATAGAAATTTGAGGGCTGTTTTTTCAGCCCTTTTTTGAGATGACATGATGAATATTTCAAATCAGCAAATGCGTTTTTGGAGCCCAGAAGTTCGTGAGCTTGAACCTTATGTACCCGGTGAACAGCCAAAAATCCAAAATTTACTTAAACTGAATACCAATGAAAATCCGTATCCACCATCACCAAAAGTGGTTGCAGCAGTGCAAGCCGTGTTGAATGATGGGGCGGATGTTTTGCGTTTATATCCAGACCCTGATGCAACGGCATTAAAACAGGCGATTGCCGTACAGCAAAATGTCGATGCTTCACAAGTGTTTGTCGGCAATGGTTCAGATGAAGTTCTGGCGCACATTTTTAAGGCATTTTTCTTGCAGGATCAGCCGATTTTATCGCCTGATATTTCATATAGTTTTTATCCAGTTTATAGCCAGTTTTTTGCGATCAACACCAAAACTGTGCCACTGAATGATGATTTTGAAGTTGATGTTGAAGATTATCAGCAGCCCAATGGCGGCATTATTATTGCCAACCCAAATGCACCGACCAGTGTCGCGTTGTCACTCGAAAAAATCGAACAGTTGTTACAAGGCAACCCTGACCGTGTTGTCGTGATTGATGAAGCCTATGTGGACTTTGGTGCAGAGTCTGCGGTGGTATTGGTCAACAAATACGAAAATCTGGTGGTGTGCCAAACTACATCTAAATCACGTTCTTTAGCGGGTTTACGTGTTGGTTTTGCAATTGCACAGCCGCATTTAATTGCTGCGCTTGAAGCAGTGAAAAATAGCTTTAACTCTTATCCGATTGACCGTTTTGCAATTGCCGCAGCGGTTGCATCCTTTGAAGATCAGGCTTATTTTGCAGAACATTGTCAAAAAGTGATTGATTGCCGTGAGCAGTTGGTGGCTGATTTGACTGCAATTGGTTTTAAAGTTTTACCATCGAAAGCTAACTTTATTTTTGCAACTTACCCTGAGCGTGATGCGGGTGAGTTGGCAGCGGAGTTGCGTGCACAAGGCATTATCGTGCGTTATTTCAATAAGCCACGTATTAATCAGTACTTGCGTATTACAGTTGGTACGACTGAACAAAATCAGCGTTTGGTTGATACCTTGAAGAATCAGATTTTATAAGCTGTTCCTAAAATAAAAAAACTCGCAGCCGAAACTGCGAGTTTTTTTATGGCTATATTTCAAGATCAGTTTAACCTTGCCATGTATTGAGTAAATTGAGCATGGCAGAAATTTTGTCAAAACATTCCTGATATTCCGCTTCGGCTTGTGAAGCAATGGTAATGCCACCACCTGCCCACATAGAGATTTCTTGTTGATATTTTTGCACTGAACGAATCAGAATATTCCAGCGACCTGTTCCATCTTGATTGAAGTAGCCTAATGAACCGCAATAGGCGCCACGGGGTTGTTGCTCCAGTTCAGCAATAATTTGCATGGCACGGATTTTCGGTGCGCCTGTAATGGAACCACCCGGTGAGGCTTTGAGCAGCATTTGTATCGGCTGAATGTCAGATTTCAGATTTGCCTGAATCTCACTCACCATGTGATGTACCTGTTCAAAACTTTCAATTTCAAACAGTTTATTGGTTTTGACGCTGCCAATTTCAGCATAAACACTCAGATCATTCCGCAGTAAATCCACAATCATCAAATTTTCTGCCTGATCTTTTTCAGACTGAATCAAGCGCTGTTTGGACTGTTGATCTTGCTCGGGGTCAGGATAGCGCGGCATGGTGCCTTTGATCGGGCGAGTGACAATCTGCTGCTGTGCCTGAAAATCAATAAATAGTTCAGGTGAACAACTCAGTAATTCAAAGTCACCGATTTTTAAATAACCTGCATAAGGTGCATTGGTCAGTTGCCAGAACTGCTCAGCCGTTTCTAGCAATAAACCTTGTGCCTGTCCGATAAATTGCTGGGTAAGGTTAATTTGGTAACAGTCACCTGCACGAATGTAGTCAATAATGCGATCAAAGGCTTGGATATATTCTGCTTTCGACCAGCGTGCTTGACAGGTTTGAGTCAGTTGAAACGCCGTTTTCGGTGCATCGACATCAAGTAGCGCATGTATTTTTTGGAAAATGTGTTCGGCAGTTTGGATGTCTTCTAAACTATAAAACACCCAGCCTTGTGTTTTTTCGTATTTGAGAAATGATAAATATTGCCCTAAATACAGTGCGGGTTGAGCATGTAAAGGGGCTGCAACATCTTGGCGAGCAGCATAATCATAACCGACAAAACCCATCCAACCCCCGTGGAACTGGGTTGCGGTTGGTGCTGTAGCATTGTTTTGGCAATTGACCCAATCTTCAAGCACAACAGGCGAGGATTGTTGCTGATAATGCCATGCAGCGTCACGAACAAAATGTTGGCTGTGCTGATCTTGAATCAGTTGGTATTGTTGCGGTAAGAACGCAATCACAGGGTGATCATCATCATTGAGATAGATTAAACCTGTGAGCTGTTGTAAGCGCAGCAAAATTTCAGCTGCGGAGAGATCAAATTGTGATAGTGCTTTTTGCAGGGAATAGCAACTGGACATATAACAATAGGTTGCAAAAAAGAAAGGCAAATAGTGAAGCAATTGACACAGATAATCAATGCCTAGTCGGAGCTAGGCATTGAGAGGGATTGTATTTTTAGCCTGTTTCGTCGATACGTGTACCAATGGTTTCATGGTGCAGTGGGAAAGCATTGGTTTTTCGGTCATTAAAATAGTGTTGTAAGGTATGCTGTACGCTTGGGAAAGCTAAATCCTCCCAAGGAATTTCATCTTCTGCAAACAAACGACATTCAATTGTTTCAGGGCCTGCACCAAATTTTCCATCTTTTAAGGCAGCTTTGAACAGCACATAAATTTGCCCGATACGGGGAATATTGTACATGCAGTACAGTTGTTCAATCTCTATTTCGGCTTCTGCTTCTTCAAATGTTTCGCGTGCTGCACCTTGCTCCATGGTTTCAAACAGTTCCATATAACCCGCAGGTAGTGTCCATAAGCCATAGCGCGGTTCAATGGCACGGCGGCAGAGCAGAATTTTATTGTCCCATGTCACCAAAGCACCACAAATAATCTTTGGGTTTTCATAATGAATATTGCCACAATGGGTACACACTTGACGGAATTTACTATCGCCCAAGGGAATTTTTTCGGCTGTAGGGTGTCCACATTTTACGCAGCAGTTCATAATAAATGATCAGTGAAAAAAGAGATGGTTCAGCATAACTGAAAAAAATCGCTTACGCATCATTTGCATGAGACTTGAGCAAGGAACAATATAAAAATAGGTGGTGGAATGAGTACAACGACTTTAATTGATCATTTGCAACAGCAGTTGCGTTTTGCGCGGCATATTGAGCCTGCGCAGGCGGCTGTATTGATTGCCATTACCAAGGAAGATGATCCTAAAGTTGTGCTGACTCGTCGTTCGAAATATTTGAATCAGCACGCGGGTGAAGTGTCTTTTCCTGGCGGAAAACGTGATCCTGAAGATAGCAGTAATATTGCGGTGGCGCTGCGTGAGGCGCATGAAGAAATTGCATTGAATCCCTATGATGTTGAACTGATTGGGGATTTGCCGATGCAGCGTTCAAAAAGTGGTTTAAGTGTCAAACCTGTGGTTGGATTGATTCACCCTAAAATTGAATTGACTGCACAACCTACAGAAATAGATCGAATTTTTTTGGCTTCATTGCATGAACTGATGCAAACTCCAACGCAGCCTCATGCTGTGCAATATCAGCAGCAGACGTTATATTTCCCGAGTATGCACGTACAGAATGAAGTTGTGTGGGGACTGACGGCACGCATGCTGGTCAGTCTGTTTAAATACGGATTAAAGTATGAAAAAGAATGGCCGTTTTTATTGAATGCGGCTGAAATTAAGTCGATATAAAAATACAGATGATAAAAAGGAAGATTCACGCATGATGTATAAATTTCAGGGCTATGCGCCCACGACAACGGAGCAACCGTGGACAGGTTGGATTGCAGAAAATGCCACAGTGATTGGACATGTGGAACTTGGGCGACAAGTAAGCGTGTGGTTTGGTGCGGTGATTCGCGGGGACAATAGCCAGATTCGCATCGGTGATTTTAGTAATGTGCAGGATAATGCCGTATTACATACCGATGCTGGCATTGAACTGAAGATTGGCAACTATGTCACGATTGGACATAAAGCCATGCTGCATGGTTGTACGATTGGCGATAATACCTTAATCGGTATAAATGCGGTGATTTTGAATCATGCGGTGATTGGTAAAAACTGCATTATTGGCGCGAATGCCTTGATTCCTGAAGGCAAGGTGATTCCTGATAATTCAGTGGTGATGGGTTCACCAGGGAAAGTGGTGAAAATGGTGGATGCTGAGGGCGAAGCAAAATTGAAGCAAAGTGCCTTGCATTATGCCGAGCATTTTAAAAAGTATTTGAGTTTAGAGCCTTTCTGGTTTCATCACGATTAAATAAAACAGGCTTAAGCTTCTGATCATAAACCGATGCCAAGCTTTCGCTTGGTATTTTTATATTCGCGAAGTCTGGGTGACTAGAGTATCATACAGGCGTTTTGTATTTTGTAATGTAGGGCATGCATGAAACTGCTAGCACTCGAAACAGCAAATGAACAATGTTCAATTTGCCTGATCGAAGATTCTCACTCTGTCTTTTTTGCACTGAATGAACAAGCCAAAGCCCAGACTCAAACGTTATTACCCATGATTGAGCAAGGGTTACAGCAACAGGGCTGGACGACGTCACAACTGAATGTGATTGCATTTAGTCGCGGGCCAGGCTCATTTAGTGGGGTGCGAATTAATGCAGCAGTAACACAGGCACTGGCTTGGGCAAATGATCTTCCTGTGATTGCGGTATCGACTTTACAGGCACTGGCACAGGCGGCATATCGTTTGCATGGTTTAACTGAAGTAACTGCGGTTTTAGATGCACGCATGAACGAAGTCTACATTGCCAGTTATCAGTTAGATGCAAACCAAATTATGCAGGCGATTGACCAAGAGCAACTGTTGGATTATGCCACGGCTACTCAAGCACAGCGTTTTACGGTTGTAGGTTCAGGCGCTCAGCTTTTAGATGCCGAAGCTACCCAATACAAGACCGTGTGCCCGAATGCACAAGATATTGCAACAATCGCCGTACCTCAAGCACAACAACAAAATTGGGTCAGTGCGGAACAGGCTCTCCCTGTGTACTTACGTGATAACGCTTGGAAAAAAATTCCTGAGCAAGGTAAACCCTAACTAGGACAAACTATGGATCTTATACTGCTGTTTAAAGCTGCAATTATGGGCTTGGTTGAGGGGATTACTGAATTCCTGCCAATTTCCAGTACAGGACATCTTATTCTTGCTGGGCAATTGTTAGACTTTTGGACACCTGAAAAGCGTGACATGTTTGCCGTTGCGGTACAGATCGGCGCAATTGCCGCAGTGATTTATGAATACTGGGGCAAGTTGTGGGGTGCTTTGATTGGCGCATTAACGGGTGATGCACAAGGTCGCCGTTTAAGTCTGAATCTAATCGTTGCAACGATTCCCATTATGCTGATTGGTTTAACCATTGGTGAAACCATTAAAGCCTATTTATTTAATGCGGTGACTGTGGCATTGGCACTGATCGTGGGGGGCGTGATTATTTTATGGGCTGAACGCCGTAAACATCAGACAACCTGTTTGGAGGTTGATGATTTAAGTTTTAAACAAGCAACCTTGATTGGCTTAATTCAGTGTTTAGCTTTGATTCCAGGAACATCTCGTTCAGGTTCAACCATTATTGGTTCATTGTTCTTGGGTGTGTCTCGTAAAGCTGCAGCAGAGTTTTCATTCTTTTTGGGTATTCCTGTATTGATGGGTGCAGGTCTGCTTGACATGTATAAAATGCGCCATGAACTGCATACACAGGATATGGAAGTATTGGGTGTCGGGATTGCAGTCGCTTTTATTTCTGCACTGCTCGTGATTCGTGCTTTGATTCGCTATGTGTCTAAACATGACTTTAGTGCTTTTGCTTACTACCGTATTGCTTTTGGTTTGTTGATTTTACTCACTTGGGGCACAGGTTGGGTACATTGGTAATGCAGTTTCATTGTTGGTATAGCTCTGAGGCTGAAGCACAATTTATTGTGCTTCAGCAACGTTTAGCTGAACTAAAGGTTGAGCTGACAGGGCAAGTTGTTGAAAAAATCAATGCCAAGTTCTTGCGTTTGCATCCTGAGTTGGCATTGGTTCTTGATGAAGATGGTTTAAGCCTTGCAGCCAATGGCATGAAAATGCAGCCCGATTGGCAGGCAGAAATTCCACGTTTAAAACGTGCAGGCATGAAGTCTGAAATGCTGGCGCGGGCTTGTCAGGTCAATGAACAGCCGAATTTGATTGATGCCACTGCGGGCTTGGGGCATGACACGTTGCTGATGGCTAAGCTTGGGGCAAAAGTCACCTTAATTGAACGCCATCCGATTTTATACATACTGTTAGAATCCGCACATCAGGCTGCTCAGCAGGATGCATTTTTAGCGCCTGTTGCCGCCAATATTCATTTGGTTTATGCAGATTCTGCCGAATATCTCGAGCAGCAGATTCAAGCGGGTAAGCAGTTTGATGTAGTTTATTTGGATCCAATGTTTCCTCAACGTGACCAAAATCAGCAAGCTGTGAAAAAGCAGGCACAGGTCAAAAAGCAGATGCAATTGTTGCATTTGCTATTACCAGAAGATGGTGAAATGGATTTGGGGGAAAATCTGTTGGCATTGGCGCGACAACTGGCACAAAGGGTCATCGTCAAGCGTCCACGCCATGCGGTATATTTGGATAACCAAGCACCTCAGCATCAGTGGCTTGGTGATGCTTGTCGTTTCGATGGCTATTTTCGTCCGTAATCATGGGATTGCGGACAGTTTAGAAAATCGCAAAGTTTTGTTAATTCATTCAAAATCACATTGATAAAAAAAAATGCGGGCATAAACTAAGGGGTGCATAAATAAATCCACCGCTGACCAGCAGAATTTTATGATAGACCTGAAACCTTCCATCAATTTTTGGCACGATCTCAAAAGTAACCAAATCGCTGGTTTATGGTTGTTCCTCGGTTCTCGCCGTTCCTTGCAAATCGTTCACCCCTCAATTTTTCAGTTAATTTTTTGGGGAGCGATTGCTGCTGCCGTCAATACGCTATTTAGCTGGATGGTGGCTGATCAGGCAGGGCATTTCAACTCACAAGGTCTTGTCAGCTATGCACTTTGGCCGTTTATTGCGCTAATTGTCGGCATTTTTCTATCACAACGGACCAATAATCCTCGCTTAATGCTTGTGCCAGCCTTGCTCTGGTTAGTACTCGATGCCAGTATTCTATTAATTCAGTGTTTTTTGCAGTATTTGGGCGATCAAGGTTATTTAGATTTTCTTCCTGATCGTATCTATAACCTGCTTCCGACTTTATTTTTAGTTTTGTTTGTTTGGCAAAGCTTGGCGGTGATTTGGGTATTTTCCCGTGAACTAAAATGGCCGTGGTGGGAACGTGGGCTGATTATGTTTGCCACGATTTGTACCCTCGTGGTGTGGCAGATGTCAGTGAAAGAGCAACCCATTTGGAAAGTTGAGCCTGTGCAGCCAACACTGTCTGAAGATGCTTTATATGCTCAGGGTAATTTGTTGAGTAAAGCATTGGAACAAGTTCAGTTTGGCGATTTTTCACAGACGCATTGGTATTTCCTTGGCGTTGCGGGGGATAGTTATGATTCTGTCTTTAGCTCGGAAGTACAACGGATCAAATCGCAGTTTGATACCCGCTTTGGCACGTTCGGACGTTCAATCGAACTGGTAAATGATCCTAATACCCGTACTACCTTGCCGATTGCTTCACGAACCAGTATCCAAATGGCACTGAACCGTATTGGTCAGCAAATGAATAAAGAAAGTGATGTATTGTTTTTATACATGACTTCACATGGCGAGCCTAATCATTTTGAACTGGAAAATGCGCCGATTGATCTGAAACAAGTTGATCCGAAATGGCTACGGGAAGCGCTGGATAAAGCTGGAATTCGCTGGCGTGTGATTGTGGTTTCAGCATGTTATTCGGGCAGTTTTGTGCCTGCATTGCAATCAGATAATACCTTGGTGATTACCGCATCGGCAGCAGACCGTTCATCATTTGGTTGTAATAATGAATCGGATTACACTTATTTTGGTCGGGCGTTCTTTGATCAGGCGATGCGTGAAAAAAGTTCCATTAAAGATGCCTTTACCGATGCCAAAGCAACGGTGTCCAAGTGGGAAGCTGCACAAGGTTTCGAGCCTTCAGAACCACAATGGTCAATCGGTAAAAATATGGAATTGATGCTACCTCAACTCGAGAAACATTTATTCCCAAGCCCAAATAACTTACCTGTGAATAATCCAACGGTACTTTCAACACCACCACAACAATAAAAGGATGTGTCATGCAGCAAATACAACGAAACTTTTGTTTTGATGGGGAACAACAGACTTATCAATGGTATTCCAAAGAATTGCAAGGTGATGCCAAATTTTCGATTTATTTGCCTGAACAGGCGCGTGCAGGAGAAGCTTGCCCTGCAGTATTTTACTTGGCAGGTTTGACCTGTACCGAAGAAACCTTTGCAATCAAAGCTCATGCACAGCGTTTGGCAGCTCAATTAGGTCTCATTTTGGTGATGCCTGATACCTCACCACGCGGAGAAACTGTCGCAAAAGGTGATTCATGGGATTTGGGATTAGGCGCAGGTTTTTATATCAACGCCACGCAAGCACCGTGGGCAGAGCATTACCGCATGGAAAGCTATATTGCCGATGAATTGTATTTTGCTGTGTTAGAACATTTCCCAATTCAGAAAGGTCGTATTGGGATTATGGGACACTCGATGGGTGGGCATGGTGCACTAACCTTGGCATGGAAATATCCTGAAAAATTCAAATCGGTGTCTGCATTTGCACCGATCTGTGCACCAAGTCAGTGTGCATGGGGTGAAAAAGCCTTTACGCATTATTTGGGTGAAGCACGGGAGGAATGGTTAGCCCACGATGCTGTGGCTTTGATTCAAAGTAAAGGTGCGCTGTTTAGTGAAGTTCTGATCGATCAAGGTTTGGCAGATCAGTTTTATCATCAGTTGCATCCACAATTACTTCAGCAAGCTTGTGCTGAAGTTGGTCAAAAGCTGACCTTACGCCAACATGAATCTTATGATCATGGTTATTATTTTATTCAAAGTTTCATTGATGATCATTTGCAGTTTCATGCTGCTGAGCTGACCGATTAAACCTAGCTCATCATCAAAAAAGGATCACTGAGGTGATCCTTTTTTATTTTAAGCCTGTTGTTGCCAAGTCACTTGGAACTCTTGCTGTGCCATACGGTTGAGGTGTTCAAGCACGACACCTTCAAGTCGAGTTTGCTCAGCTGTTTCGAGTTGACTGTCGATGCTAACATCAAGTGCTGTGCTTTGAGGTGTAAGGGTCACGGTGGCTGTTGGCATCAAAATTTGAAAATTTTGCTCAGTTTCAGCGACTTCAAATTTGTGTTTCCAGTGATTATAAAGGCGTTTTGCAATACGGGCTGCTTCGTCCGTTGCCAGTTGCGTCTGACTATACATAAATTCAATTCCTTGTTGTTGTGCTGGAAGTGTAACAGAGAAGTTTTTAACGATAGTGTATGAAATCGGAACATTGCGTTCTGAATTGTGCTGAGTTGTTTGTGATGGGGTGGATTTTGTTATACTGCGTACAAATTTCAAAATGTTGCTAGGTTAAATTTATGTCCAAGCCCTATTTAATTGCACCTTCGATTTTATCTGCTGATTTTGCCCGCCTCGGTGAAGAGGTTGAGAATGTTTTGGCAGCAGGTGCAGACGTTGTGCATTTTGATGTGATGGACAACCACTATGTACCCAATCTGACTTTTGGTGCAGGCGTGTGTAAGGCACTGAAAAAATATGGGATTAAAGCACCGATTGATGTGCATTTAATGGTGTCACCCGTTGACCGCATGATTGGCGATTTCTTGGAAGCAGGTGCGGATATTATTACGTTTCACCCAGAAGCAACCGATCATATTGACCGTTCGTTGCAACTGATCAAATCAGGTGGTGCCAAAGCAGGTTTAGTTTTTAATCCAGCAACGCCGTTACATTATCTTGATTATGTGTTGGATAAAGTTGATCAAATCTTGTTGATGAGTGTCAACCCAGGCTTTGGTGGGCAGAAATTTATTCCAATGACTTTGGAGAAATTGCGCCAAGCACGCAAAATTATCGATGCCAGTGGTCGTGATATTCGTCTAGAAGTCGATGGCGGCGTAGGCCCTGCCAATATCCGTGAAATTGCAGAAGCGGGTGCAGATATGTTTGTTGCAGGTTCAGCCATTTTTGGTCAACCTGACTATAAAGCAGTGATTGATCAAATGCGTGCAGAGTTGAATCAAGTGGGTTCAGTTCAGCTTTAAAACGGCTCTGCTCAATCTGAAAAAGCGTCAAGCCATTGGCTTTGACGCTTTTTTTGTTTGTATCTTGTCTTAGAGTTGGCTATGCTTTTAGCTTGAATTGTTCAATGTTGTTTGTGCCTAGATGCTGATGCGCCGTAAAACGCTATTTTCGCAAAGCTTTATCTTGCTGATCATCTGTTGTATCGGCTGGATGGGTATTGCCAATGCGTCGGTGCAAAATATGCATTGGAACATGTCAATGACAATGCCATCGGATACACGCATGTCTTCAGCGATGCATCACATGTCGGCAGATTGTCATCAATCAGACATGCCACCGATGCAGATGAATGAAAATTGTCATCAATCAGACATGCCACCGATGCAGATGAATGAAAATTGTCAGCAAACACATTCTTCACCACATCAGCAGCATCTCAATTGCCCTGATTGCCAAATTCTGCATTGCCAAACGATCAATGCTGATCTTCCCCAAGCCAGTCTTCATCTCAATGAACCCCCTCGCCATGAGCTAGAGGCACGGCATTATGATGCACAGACATCTGTTGATTTAACAGGGTATTGGCAAGAAATTCTGCGTCCTCCCAAAGCCTAATCTTTAAAAAATTGTCATTTTCATTTTTTAAAGAGGACGGATCATGTCTAAATTTTCCTTACATGTCTGCGTTGTTGCAGCATGTCTTATTGCACCTCAAAGTATTTTTGCGGCTGTGCGTGAATATCATCTTAATATCAGTGAGCAAACCATTAATGTCACTGGAAAGCCTGTCAAAAAATTAACAGTCAATGGGCAGTTTCCTGCACCAACACTGAGTTTTGAAGAAGGTGATGATGCCGTGATTTATGTGCATAACCAATTAAAAAAACAGCATACCGCATTGCATTGGCATGGCATTTTGTTGCCCGCAGTGATGGATGGTGTCCCTGGATTTAATGGCTTTAAAGGCATTGCACCGAATGGTGATTTTGTCTATCGCTTTAAGATTCGTCAGACAGGCACTTATTGGTATCACGCACATAGCGCAGGGCAAGAGCAAGATGGTTTATATGGTGCTTTGATTATTTATCCAAAAAATCATCAACCGATTACACCTGCTGAAAAAACAGATCGTGATGAAGTCATCATGTTCTCTGATTTTCATGAATCTTCTAGCGAACAGATCATGAACAATTTGAAAAAGTCCTCAGACTATTATCAAAATCAGCGTGAAACATTGGCGGATGTATGGAAACAGGCTCGTGAGCAAGGTGTCAAAGCCACATGGCAACAGCGCCGTATGTGGAACCAAATGCGGATGCTCAGAACTGATTTGAGTGATGTCACAGGCTATCACTTCTTGGTGAATGGCAAAACGCCACAGCAAAACTGGACAAGTACCTTTAAGACAGGCGAGAAAATTCGTTTGCGGATGATTAATGCATCTGCCATGTCCTTTTTTGATGTGCGTATTCCAAACTTGAAAATGACGGTAGTCAGTGCCGATGGTCAGCCTGTCAAACCTGTGACGGTAGATGAATTCCGTTTTGGAGCAGGGGAAACCTACGACGTGATTGTTGAGCCAAAACAGGCACAATACCAAATTCAGGCAGAGTCGATTGATCGTAGCGGTTTTGCTTTGGCAAGCTTACGAAATCAGGATGCTGCACCTACAGCATTGTCTGAACCACAGCATCGTCCAAGAGCATTACTGAATATGCAGGATATGGGCATGGTGCATGAAGATTCTGAACATTCATCCGACTCAACTCAACATGAAATGTCCGCAATGAAAGGCATGGATATGGACATGTCGGATATGCAGAACATGACACCTGAACAGCATCAAAAAATGATGCAACAGATGAATCATGAAATGTCGTCAGGGCAACCAATGTCAGGCATGCAGGACATGGATATGTCTAGTATGAAAAATATGACACCTGAGCAGCATCAAAAAATGATGCAGCAAATGAACCATGCAATGCCATCTGAACAGAAAATGCCAGACATGTCTGATATGGATATGTCGAATATGCACGGCATGAATGCTGAGTCACATCAGGACATGATGCAAAATACGAAAACCCCATCAACACAAGCCGTTGTTGAAGGTTGGGCGAATGCATCGACCCCTAAGGGCTTAAAAGCGTTGAGTTATTCAGACTTGCGTCCACTCTACCCACAAAAAGATACTCGAGCACCACAACAGGAAATTGTGCTGCATTTGGGCGGCAACATGGAGCGTTATATCTGGACGATGAATGGCAAGAAGTTTAATCAAGCTACACCGATACAAGTGCAATATGGCGAACGCGTCAAACTAACCTTTGTCAATGACAGTATGATGGCACATCCGATGCATTTACATGGCATGTTTGTGCAGCTTGAAAATGGACAACCACTGGCTGAGCTACCGAACAAACATACGATTATTGTACCACCAGGACAAAAAGTCAGTGTTTTGCTCACTGCTGATGAATTGGGTGAATGGGCGATTCACTGTCATTTGCTGTACCACATGAGCGCAGGCATGATGAACAAATTGATTGTGGCAAAAGTAAGACCACAAGATAGTCAGATGCTGATGCCAATGCCTGCTCAAGGAGGAAATGCACATGCACATCACTAAGCGTTTAGCTTCTGTCTTGTTATTGGCAAGTGTTGCAGGGCAACCGCTTTGGGCTGCCGATGATATGGAGATGATCAGTTCGTCTGATACCAGTGCGATGCAGATGCAGCATGAACATGGTGGACAAATCTATGCCGCAAACTCACTGGAAAATAAATGGATGCTTGACCGACATGGCGAGGGGAGTTGGCAGTCTGAACTGGAAAGTTGGATTGGGTCAGATGACAACAAACTCTTTATTAAAGCCGATAGCAAACAAGCCGAGTCCGAACAGCTCGATGCCAGCATCATGGCTTTATATAGTCGTAATATCAGCACCTTTTGGGATGCTCAAGCAGGGCTACGTTATCGGCAAAACAATACTGTAGCGACCGATAAACGTGCGGTGGATACCGTGGTCGGTATTCATGGTTTAGCGCCGTACTTCTTTGAAACCCAAGCTTATTTGTATGTCGGTGAGCATCAGCATGTTTCGATGTCATTGGAAGCCAAGCGAGATGTGCTTTGGACGCAAAAGCTGATGAGTGAACCGTTTGTCAAAGCAACTGTGTTATTGAAAGATGAATCTAAGACACCACAAAAAACAGGTCTTAGTCATGCAGAAGTTGGCGTACAAACCCGTTATGAAATCAATAAAACGCTAATGCCATTTTTTGAAATTGCCTATGAATCTGACCTTGGTCAGAAAGCAACAGCATGGCAAGAGGTAACTCCAAGGGAGTATGGCGTTGTCTATGGTCTCGGGGTATTGTTGAAATTTTAAATCTTTGGGGGATGCAGCTTGCATCCCCTTATGGGAGGAAAAATTCCCCAATTTTTGGGGTAATCGTGACTGTAAAGGAGATTATATGGCGTGGTTGGTATTGGTTTTGGCGGGTATTTTTGAAGTCATTTGGGCATTTGCCATGAAAAAGTCAGAAGGTTTTACACTGCTTATTCCAAGTGTTATCACCATTATTTTTATGCTACTGAGTTTTGCTTTGCTGTCATGGTCAATGAAAAGCCTGCCTTTAGGCACAGCTTATACGGTGTGGACAGGAATAGGTGCAATTGGCTCGTTTATTGTGGGTATGGTTGTCTTACAAGAACCGAGCAATGCTTTGCGAATGTTGGCGGCTATCATGATTGTTTCAGGTTTGGTACTTATGAAAGTTTCATCACAATAATTCAGTTCGCTATATTTATATATAACTATTTGTAATACAATATATTTTTAAATATTCAATAAAATAACATGTTTATTATTATCCTACTGCTGATCATTGTTGCTGTCATTGTACTCTCTGCACAAGGTTCCTCCGCTAAAACAAAAGGAAAACAGGGCGAAAAACGTGTGATTGCGCATGCAGATCGTCATTTAAATGAAGCAGATTACACAGTACTCAACAATTGTACCTTTCAGGTGTCTGAACAGCTGACGACCCAAATTGATCATATTGTGGTGAGCCGTTTTGGAGTTTTTGTGGTTGAAACCAAAAATTATCAGGGTTGGATTTTTGGTGATGAAAAGCAGAAGATGTGGACACAAAAATTTTATAAAAAAAGTTATCAGTTCCAAAATCCATTACATCAAAATTATCGACATATCAAAACAGTACAGTACATGTTATCTGAGTTGATTGCAGGAGAACATGTTCATTCAGTTGTTGTTTTTGTTGGTGAGAGCCAGTTTAAAACGCCAATGCCTGCCAATGTATTGCAAGGAACAGCATGGATTCAGTATGTCAAAAGCTTTCGTCAAGAAGTGATGAGTGCAGCTAAAGTTCAACAGATTTGCCAAACTTTAGCACAAAATGCTTTAGATCAATCTCGTAAAACCGATGCACAGCACATTAAGAATCTAAAAAAATATCATGGTACTGCATCGAAATAATGGGAAGTTTAAATTAAAAGCGTTTTGGAATTTTCTGCCCGTCCACATGTGGGCTTTCTGCATGTTGTAACACATGAAAGAGCCAAGTTTCAGCATGATTGACCGCTTGCTGAATGCTATCTCCCTGCGCTAAACGACCCGCAATAAAACTGGCCAATGAACAGCCCGAACCGTGATATTCACCTTCAAGGCGGGCACAGGTGGTTTCTGAAACCAGATCATTTTCAATATACAGTGCATTACGGATATGCTCAGGCGTATCTTCATGACCACCTTTTACTAGAACCGCTTTTGCCCCCATTTTGAATAGTTGGGCTGTGGCTTGTTCAATATCGTCAATCCCTGTCAGTGCGCGAAGTTCTACAGTATTGGGGGTGATGATGCTTGCGAGAGGAATGAGCTGAGCAAACGCTTTGACCAATGTCGGTTGATCACCTAAAGAGCCACCGCTATTCGCCACTAAAACAGGGTCAAGTACATATTGATAGTCAGGATGTTCCTGTAAAAATTCAGCTAATGCCGCAATATTATCGGTTGTACCGAGCATACCTGATTTTACACAGCTGATCGGTAAGTCACCCACCACAGCATTGGCTTGAGCCAAAAGGAGTTCTTTGGATGTGGCTTGAAAACCAAAGACTTGCTGTGAGTTTTGAATTGTAAGTGCAGTACAAGCAATCGCAGCATGTGCACCACTTTGACCAATCGCTTCAATATCAGCCTGTAAACCAGCACCGCCAGAAGGGTCTAAACCTGAAAAACATAAAACTGTAGGGCGCACAGAGCGATATCCTTGTCATTTGAATTTACGTTAGTATAGGCAAGTTTTATTTAACTTCCGAGTCTTTGACTGGGTGAATTGATTAGGTTTTGTTGTGACAGTTAAAAATATTTTATTAGATCTCGATGGGACATTGACTGACCCGAAAATTGGTATTCATACCTGTATCCGTTATGCCATGGAAAAAATGGGGCAACCTTTGGCAGATGATACCGATTTGGACTGGACGATTGGCCCACCGTTAAAAGCTTCATTTATTCAGTTGTTGAATAGCGCTGAGGATGCACTTGCCGAGCAGGCATTGGCATTTTATCGCGAGCGTTTTTCAACGATTGGTCTGTATGAAAATGAGCTATATCCGCATGTAATTGAAACGCTGAAAGCCTTGGTTGAGCGTGGCTACAATTTGTATTTGGCGACAGCAAAGCCACAGGTCTTTGCAATTCGTATTTTAGAGCATTTTAAATTGTTGGATTATTTTACCAAGCCTTATGGGAGTGAATTAACTGGTGAACGAACCAACAAAGGCGATTTGATCCATTATATTTTGCAGCAAGAACAACTGGTTCCAGAGTATTGCATGATGGTTGGTGACCGTGAATATGACATTTTAGGTGCACGCCGTAATGGCATTGAGACCATCGCCGTGACCTATGGTTATGGTACAGACGCAGAAATTGCACAAGCTGCACCTAAGCTTCAAATTCGGCAGTTTGCTGAGTTGTTGAATTATTTTAATTAGTTCATAGAATTTGTTGAGTTTTTGCTAACAGTTTAATCACAAATCTAAAATCTCGCTATGCTTGCGCCAATCAATAAAAAAATCGGGGTGATCATGCGTTTGACAGGTTTTTGTGCAATGACTCTGGCAGTAATCAATGTGGTTGGCTGTTCAACCTTAAATACTGAACAACATGTTGTATCGGGTAAAGTGCAAGTCAGTAAATCTTTATCGGGTCATCAATGTGGTGATACAGGTATGAATGTTGATCAGCTTAAATCACAGCTTGAAGAACAAAAAATACAGGTTTATAGCCAAGCGGTGACCTCAGATGGTTTATTGTACCCGCAAGTTTGTGGCGCACCTGATGGGCGTATTGCAGTTTTTACCATCAATAAAAAACAACAAGATCAGGCAGTTGAATTGGGTTTTAAGCTTTATCCAACCACAAAAAGTTAAGTCTGTTAAACAAAAAAAGCCAGTGTCCAACACTGGCTTTTTTATATTTAGTGGGCTTTACGATGATTCAAGATTATTGCAACCACAATTCCGAGTAGCAGTCCCCAAAATGCTGAACCAATGCCAAAAAATTGAACACCTGAAGCACTCATTAAGAAGGTGAGTAGAGCAGGCTCACGGTCTTGAGGCTCTTTAAAGGCAATCGCAATGTTGTGGCTAATCGTTCCAAACAAAGCAATCCCCGCAAGCGCAACAATAAAGATTTTAGGAAAAGCCATCAGTAAGCCTGTCAATGTAGTCGCAAACAATCCCATGATGATGTAGAAGAAACCACAGCTAATGCCCGCAATATAACGACGTTTTGGGTCAGGGTGAACCTGATCATCTAAACTCACCGCAGCACTAATTGCAGCTAAACACACCGAAAATGCACCGAATGGGGCAAGAATGGTTTGTAATACGCCAATCCAACCAACTAGTGAATTGGTATGTGGTTGATAGCCATAGCTTTTAATCATGCCAATCCCAGGGAGGAACTGAGAAGACATGTTGATGATAAATAGCGGTAAACCTAAGCCAATAATGGTTGAGAGTGAAAACTCAGGGCTGATCCAAACGGGTTTTGCCAGAGACCACGACAAATGTGGAAACTGGAACGGCATAAACATTGGGCAGAGAATCATCGCAGCAACCACAGTTAACACGATACAGTAACGCGGCCACAGACGTTTAGCGACCAGATAAATCGCCAGTAAAGTCAGAATAAATGCCCAGCTTTGTTCTAAGCCCGTAAAAATCTGAATCCCGAATTTTAAGAGAATTCCCGCCAACATGGCGCAGCTCAAACTCATCGGGATTTTAGACAGCAAGCGTTGAAAAAGACCCGAAAATCCAACAAAAGCGGTGAGTATGCCACAGACAATAAATGCCCCAATTGCCGAGGACAGACTGTAATGACTGCCTGTGGCAATAATTAAAGCAATCCCTGGAGTTGACCATGCGGTTGCCACAGGATAGCGGTATTTCCATGACAAGACTAAGCCAGAAATCCCGATGGAAAGACCCAGTGCCCAAAGCCAAGATGAGATTTGCTCAGGCGTTGCGCCAAGTGTTTGCGCACCTTGAATGACTAAAACAGCGGATACACTAATCCCGATAAGGAAAGTAATGAAGCCTGCAAATACAGCAGGGACAGAAAAATCTTGAATCAGTTTTTGCATAATCGAATCTAATAACGAATTTGAACAAAATTACAGAGGAAACTTGGCATAAATTTAACAATTTTTAAAAAGAAGGTGCTTTTTAATTTGATTCAATAAAATGCATAGAATTTTCATTTTTTTTAAAATTGGAATAATATCTTCTGAAATTTATATTTTTATATGAAGAATATTTATGTCTGAAAATCAAGCGGAATTGAGTGCGATAGATCTTAAAATTATGCGAGCTTTACAGCAAGATGGACGTTTAAGTAATGCTGAGTTGGCAAAACTGGTGGGGATCAGTCCATCATCCTGCTGGAATCATACGCAGCGGCTTTTTAAGATTGGTGCAATTTTAGATGTCCGCGCACGAATTAACCCGAACATGGTTCAGCGTGAAACCATCGTTTTAGTGGGGGTTGTTCTGGATCGCTCAACGCCTGAAAGTTTTGCTGAATTTGAACGTGCTGCCAAACAGCTCAATAACGTTTTGGAATGTTATTTGGTCGCAGGAGAAGTCGATTATTTTCTGAAAATTCGGGTTAAAGACTTGGTGGCATTTAACCGCTTTCATAGTGAAAAAATTATCGCTTTGCCAGGGGTGCGGCAGGTGAGGACATTCTTTGTGCTCAATGAAGTAACCAGTGATGGTCTATTAACATTTTAATTCAGGCAGAAAAAAGCCCCAGTTAGAACTGAGGCTTCACAACGACTAAAATCACCACAGCCAGTAAAATGACCGTTGGCATTTCATTAAAGAAACGCCAAAACTTGTGTGATTTATAGTGCGCATTTTCGATTAACTTTTTGCGGTAATAACCACAAACAAAATGGTAAATGATCAGTAATCCAACCAATGCAACTTTGGCATAAAACCAATGTGCCAAATGGTAATGCTCTGTTGCATCGCCCAAATCCACTAAAAAGTGTGCGGTGATGAGCGTTGCAACCATCGCAGGCCACATAATGCCGCGGTACAGTTTACGTTCCATGACCTGAAAGCGTTGATGACTAATCGCATCGTCACTCATGGCATGGTAGACATAAAGGCGTGGTAAGTAGAATAACGCTGCAAACCAACAAACCACGGCAATAATGTGTAATGCTTTTACCCATAAAAAAGCATCAGAAGGTACATTCATTTACGATCTCTTAGGCATCAGCCCATTTCTTGAAGATCAAGCAAGCATTTACGCCGCCAAATCCAAAACTGTTACTCATGACAGTATTCAGTTTTGTATCGCGTTTTTCAAGTACAAGATCAAAGCCTTTTGCACCTTCATCAAGTTCAGTCACGTTGATGTTTGGTGCGATAAAGTCATTTTGCATCATTAAAACAGAGTAAATAGCTTCGTGTACACCTGCTGCACCCAAGCTATGACCTGTCATTGATTTGGTTGAGCTGAATGCAGGGACATTGCCTTCACCAAATGCGCGTTCCATCGCTTTAAGCTCGGTGATGTCACCTGCTGGAGTCGATGTACCATGTGTGTTGATGTAGTCAAGTTTTTCTACGCCGTGTTGTTTAGCTTCATCAAGTGCCATCAAGATACAGCGTGTTGCACCTTCACCACTTGGCGCAACCATGTCAGCACCATCACTGTTCGCTGCATATGCTACGATTTCAGCGATAATGTTGGCACCACGTGCTTGAGCGTGTTCAAGAGATTCAAGAACCAAGAAACCACCACCACCGGCGATGACGAAACCGTCACGGTCTGCTGAATATGGACGAGATGCAGTTTCTGGTGTGTCGTTGTATTTAGAGCAAAGCGCACCCATTGCATCAAACAATAAGCTTTGAGACCAGTGATCTTCTTCACCACCACCTGCAAGCACTAAATCTTGTTTGCCAAGTTGGATCAGGTTGTAAGCATAACCGATCGCGTCAGCAGAAGTTGCACATGCGCTCGCAACTGAGTGAGATACGCCTTGTAATTTGAACGCAACGCCCACGTTTGCTGTAATGGTGTTGGTCATGTTACGTGGAACGAAGAAAGGACCGACTTTACGTGCGCCTTTAGTTTCAAGCAACTCAGTCATTTCAACAACAGAAGCTGTTGAACCACCACCAGAACCACCAACAATACCGTAGCGCGGATTGCCAGCAAGGTCTTCAGCCGTTAAGCCTGCGTGTTTAACCGCGTCAACCGCAGAGTTATATGCATACATTGCACATACACCCATGAAGCGTTTTAATTTACGGTCAATGTGATCAAAATCTTGTTCAGCAGCCGCACTGACATGGCTTTTAAAGTTAAGGTCAGCGTAAGTTTGATTAAAACGAGTCCCTGAAATACCATTTTTTAATGATTCAGTCACTTGCTCTAGGGTGTTACCAATGCATGAGTTGATGCCCATACCAGTGATTACAACACGTCTCATTTATAAGATCCCTTAATATGGTGATGATATTGAGAGCCAGCGCAGACCACATTTATGGGCAAAAGCCTGAAATGTAAGCGTTAATGCCTGCACCACTCATGTTTATAATATTTCTCATCATAACAGAAAGCTTTTTTAAATCTTATGGCAAATCCTATGACTATTTGGAAAGTGAGTGAGGAATGTCCAACTTGTAATTTACTTCACTAAAAGATACATAATGAAGTTGAGATAAAACGTTCCTGCTTCTAGTATTTATCAAATATTTAAAGAAAAACAATGAGGAGAGGTGAATGCAAAAAGAGGACAGTCAGCATCCGCAAACCAAGTTTAACCGCGTTTTAGGAGTGGCTAAAAAGCTCAGCACATCAGGTTTAAAAGTTTTAAATCAGATGAATAGTCAACAATTGCAGCGTTCACAGACATCTGCTAAAACGATGAGTGAAGTCCCCTCTGAAACTACATTCTTGAGCTTTACGGCTCAAGACCCACAACAGTTAATACGGGTTCATTTTCCTAATATTTCTAAGCAATTTTTTGGTAAGCATTATGAACGGGTCAATCAGGTGGTTCAGTTTCTTTCACCATTAAGCATGGATGAAGTGTCTGATTATTGTTTTCAAAAATTGCATGTCTTGTCAGATCGTTTAAGTACCGTCGATAAAATTTTGGAACAAACAGGCGCTCAATCTTTAACTGAACTCTCAGGCGATATTTCACGCTCAGGTCGTATTAGTCAGGCGTTGACTGAACAAAATAAATGGATTGCAGGCGTGCAAGGCGCTCTTTCAGGGGCAACAGGTCTACTCGGGCTTGGTGCAGATATTCCTGCGTCTTTGGTTTTAGCGTTAAGAACCATTTATCAAATAGGGCGTGCACATGGTTTTGAGTTACAACAGCAAGATCAAGATGTAGTGCAATATATTTTTCAGCAAATCGACTTACAACAGATTGTAGAAAAACAGAGCGTATTATTAGGGTTGAGAACCTTAGATGATTTGCTGGTGGATAATGACTTGACTAGCCTGCAGCATTTACTCGGTTCAAATAACGATGATGAATGGTTAAAAGAATTATTATTCAATGAAAAGCATGAATTTAAATGGCAATGGATGAATGCTTTACCTAAAGTGAGTGCTTTACATCAAATTACACCACTCATTTCGGCGAGTGTTAGTGCGATGTATAGTTGGCAGTTTATTGCGGATACAGGACAAAAAGCACAGCATGTTTTTTCGATTTCCCGTGATTATTTACTCCGACATGCTGATCAGAATCTCACGGTATTGGCAGCTTATCATGCTGCAATTGTGCCACAAAACCAACCTAAAGAACTGGTTCATCCTATTGAATTGAAAAAAGAAAATTCTGATGAAGATCTTGCTGGTGAGACAGAAAAACCTAAGCCAAGATCACACCGCACCACAGCAAAAAAAAACGGTGACTGAAGATGTGACAGCGACCGATCAGCCAACCACTAAACCTCGCCCACGTCGCCGTAAAGCTGTTCCAAAATCAACCGATGCTTCATAACTTTGTCATAAATGTAAAGCATGCTGCCACAATACACGATGAATATTGACCAATATGGCGTTTTTGCTTACAATTGTTTGCCCTCAAAAAGCGGTATTTTCTTTTTGAGGTTTTTTATTTACGGGAGACTTGCCAGATGGCAACAACAAATCAGTTGATCCGCAAGGGTCGTACTACTTTGGTTGAAAAATCCAAAGTTCCTGCGTTGAAGGCTTGCCCACAGCGCCGTGGTGTTTGTACACGTGTTTACACAACTACACCTAAAAAACCTAACTCAGCAATGCGTAAAGTTTGCCGTGTTCGCTTAACTTCTGGTTTTGAAGTTTCTAGCTACATCGGTGGTGAAGGCCATAACCTACAAGAGCACAGTGTTGTTCTTATCCGTGGTGGTCGTGTTAAAGACTTACCAGGTGTACGTTACCATACCGTTCGTGGTTCTTTAGACTGTGCTGGCGTTAAAGATCGTAACCAGTCACGTTCTAAATACGGTGCTAAACGTCCTAAGAAATAATCTTAGTCGTTAAGACCAAAAAAATCCTTTAGCGTTTCGCTTGTTTGATTTCTTCATATTTTTGAAATTCAAGCGACGTATAGTAAGGCCAGCGTAGCGTGCATGACACTTGCACAATCTGCTGGATCACCCTGAAGTGTCATATTTATAGGTAGTTTTAAAATGCCAAGACGTCGCGTAGTCGCTGCTCGTGAGATCCTTCCAGATCCTAAATTCAGCAGCCAAACAATCGCTAAATTCATGAACCACGTTATGCAAGACGGTAAAAAATCGATTGCAGAAAGTATCGTTTACGGTGCTTTAGACCGCGTTCAAGAAAAAAACAAAGTAGACCCAGTTGAATTTTTCGAGACTACTCTTGAAAAAGTTCGTCCTATGGTTGAAGTAAAAGCACGCCGTGTTGGTGGTGCTACTTATCAAGTACCTATGGAAGTACGCCCATCCCGTCGTACTGCCTTGGCTATGCGTTGGTTAGTAGATGCTGCTGCTAAGCGTTCTGAAAAAACTATGGCTTTACGTCTTGCTGGCGAGTTGCTTGATGCAGCTGAAGGCAAAGGTGCTGCGATCAAAAAACGTGAAGACGTGCACCGTATGGCTGAAGCTAACAAAGCCTTCTCTCATTACCGTTTCTAAGCGGTTAAGACAGTCCCTTATCAGGAGAATACTCATGCGTGTTGCAGCTCGATTTAATATCGCTCTCTACCAAAGTGGAGCTTTTGCGGGTATTTAAGTTGCCCAACAGTTTGAGTATTCGTACGCATCAATTTTTATTGGTGCGTCCTGTTTTAAAGATCACATTTAGGAATGTCAGACATCATGGCTCGCCAAACCCCAATTACTCGTTACCGTAACATCGGTATCTCTGCGCACATTGACGCAGGTAAAACAACTACAACTGAACGTATTTTGTTCTACACAGGTGTATCTCACAAAATTGGTGAAGTACACGATGGTGCAGCAACAATGGACTGGATGGAACAAGAGCAAGAACGTGGTATTACCATTACTTCTGCTGCTACAACTTGTTTCTGGTCTGGTATGGGTAACCAATTTGAACAACACCGTATCAACGTAATTGACACCCCGGGACACGTAGACTTCACAATCGAAGTTGAACGTTCTATGCGTGTTCTTGACGGTGCGTGCATGGTTTACTGTGCTGTAGGTGGTGTACAACCTCAGTCTGAAACTGTATGGCGTCAAGCGAACAAATATAAAGTGCCTCGTTTAGCATTCGTGAACAAGATGGACCGTACTGGTGCAAACTTCTTCCGTGCTGTTGAACAAGTTAAAACTCGTTTAGGCGGTAATCCTGTTCCTATCGTTGTGCCAATCGGTGCAGAAGATACTTTCGCAGGTGTTGTTGACCTGATCGAAATGAAAGCGATCATTTGGGATGAAGCATCTCAAGGTATGAAGTTTGAATACGGCGACATCCCTGCTGACCTAGTTGATACTGCTAACGAATGGCGTACTAACATGGTTGAAGCAGCAGCTGAAGCTTCTGAAGAATTAATGGACAAATACCTAGAAGAAGGTGATCTTTCTAAAGAAGACATCATCGCAGGTTTACGTGCTCGTACATTAGCTTCTGAAATTCAAGTTATGCTTTGTGGTTCTGCATTCAAAAACAAAGGTGTTCAACGTATGTTGGATGCTGTAATTGAATTCTTGCCATCGCCTACAGAAGTTAAAGCAATCGAAGGTATCCTTGACGATAAAGCTGAAACTAAAGCGTCTCGTGAAGCATCTGACGAAGCTCCGTTCTCTGCACTTGCGTTCAAAATTATGAACGACAAATTCGTAGGTAACTTGACATTCGTACGTGTTTACTCTGGTGTTCTTAAACAAGGCGACCCAGTGTATAACCCAGTTAAATCTAAACGTGAACGTATCGGTCGTATCGTGCAAATGCACGCAAACGAACGTCAAGATCTTGACGAAATCCGTGCGGGCGATATCGCTGCGTGTGTAGGTCTTAAAGACGTAACAACTGGTGATACGCTATGTGATGAGAAAAACATCATTACACTTGAACGTATGGAATTCCCAGAGCCAGTAATTTCATTGGCTGTTGAACCAAAAACTAAAGCTGACCAAGAAAAAATGTCAATCGCTTTAGGTCGTTTGGCTAAGGAAGATCCATCGTTCCGCGTTCGTACAGACGAAGAATCTGGTCAAACCATTATTGCGGGTATGGGTGAGCTTCACCTTGACATTATTGTTGACCGTATGAAGCGTGAATTCGGTGTTGAAGCGAACATTGGTAAACCAATGGTTGCTTACCGTGAAACGATTAAAAAATCGGTTGAACAAGAAGGTAAATTCGTACGTCAAACTGGTGGTAAAGGTAAATTCGGTCATGTATATGTCCGCCTTGAACCGCTTGATGTTGAAGAAGCTGGTAAAGAATACCAATTCGTTGAAGAAGTTGTTGGTGGTGTAGTACCTAAAGAATTCTTCGGCGCGGTTGATAAAGGTATTCAAGAACGTATGAAGAATGGTGTCTTGGCTGGTTACCCTGTTGTGGGTATCAAAGCGACATTATTCGACGGTTCTTACCACGATGTCGACTCTGATGAATTGTCGTTCAAAATGGCAGGTTCTTATGCGTTCCGTGACGGTTTCATGAAAGCAGATCCTATCTTGCTTGAACCGATCATGAAAGTTGAAGTAGAAACTCCAGAAGACTACATGGGCGATATCATGGGTGACTTAAACCGTCGTCGTGGTATGGTTCAAGGTATGGACGATTTACCTGGCGGAACTAAAGCAATCCGCGCAGAAGTTCCACTTGCTGAGATGTTTGGTTACGCAACTCAAATGCGTTCTATGTCTCAAGGTCGTGCAACTTACTCTATGGAATTTGCTAAATATGCTGAAACTCCACGTAACGTGGCGGAAGGCATTATTTCTAAATTCCAATCTGGCGGTAAAAAAGGTGACGACGAGTAATCTTTCGATTACTATAAGCCCAAACTAATTTTTTAGTTAATAACCAGTTGCTCATGCAGTGACCCTGCATGAGTAGTTTAAAAAGGAAAATCAAATGGCTAAGGCT
>NZ_JAKLTL010000018.1:0-34598 GCF_022012315.1 Acinetobacter sp. ME22 | reverse complement strand
CCCCTTGCAAGCTTTTTTTTACCCCAATATTATTGCTTGTCTTTTTTTTATACTTAAAAAATTTCAAATAATTGTTATTTATATATTTTTTATTTATGCGCTAAAATTTTGTTTAGCGCATAATTTGAACTTAACGTTTTACAGCGACTTTTTCACGTTCTCGACTACGTATAAGTTTCTCAATTTTGTCACGCGCCCGTTGACGTTTAAGTGGAGATAAATAGTCTACAAAAAGTTTGCCATTTAAGTGATCCATTTCATGTTGGATACACACCGCCAATAAGCCATCAGCTTCAATCTCAATTTTTTCTCCATCAAGATTTAAAGCTTCGATTTTGACGCGTGACGGACGTTCAACTTTATCGTATATTTGAGGAACTGAAAGGCAGCCTTCTTCATAAGGCTGAACTTCTTCAGTCAATGGCGTGACTTTAGGATTAATAAAAACTAAAGGTTGGTCTTTTTCTTCAGATAAGTCCATGACAATCAGCTGAATATGTTGATCAACTTGAGTTGCTGCTAAACCAATGCCAGGAGCATCATACATTGTTTCAAACATATCTGTGGCAAGCTGACGAATTTCATCAGTCACTTCTTCAACAGGTTGTGCAATGGTACGCAGACGTGGGTCTGGGAAATTTAAAATGGGTAATAAGGCCATATGCCCTCCTCACAAATACCATCTATTTAACAGCCCTATGAAGAACATGCTTCATAGAAAAATGTTAGGGAAGTTGGTTATTATAACGCAATTAGAAATATCCATTTAGGAATTATGATAATGAAAAAGGTTTTACAGGGGAGCGTCTTGGGGTTGAAAAAGCATGCCCTTGCCATGGCTCTAGGCGTTGGGTTAGGACTAGGCAGTTTATCTATGCTTCATGCTGCCTCACCGAATGTGTCACCACCGAGCCTCAAAGCGAGCGCACCACATGTTTATGTGGTACGTAAAGGCGATACGCTTTGGGATATTGCAGGAAAGTTCTTAAAAAGCCCTTGGCGCTGGCGTGAAATTTGGGCAAGCAATCCACATGTGAAAAATCCACACTGGATTTATCCTGGTGATCGCCTATTACTGTGTTCTTTTAATGATAAGCCCTTGATTGGTCGAGATGAAGGAGATGGCTGTGAAGGAATTATTCGTCGCCATACAGGCAGCATTAACCTAAAACCTCAAGTTCGTGTTGAGTCACTTGATAGTGCCATTCCTGTTATTCGTTTGAGTGATATTGAGGTTTGGTTATATCGTGCCAATATTGTAGCGCCTGATTCTTTAACCAATACCCCTTATATTGTTGGTGCAGCAGATAACCGTTTACTTGGTGGTAGTGGTCAAAAAGTTTATGCAAGAGGCAATGGCCTAGCGATTGGGCAAAAGTATGGTATTTACCGTGAAGCCGAGCCATATTTATTTAAAGATATAAATGGTAAGGAATATAATGCAGGTACTGAGCTAATTGAAGTCGCAAGTGCAATTTCAACAACTGAAAACGACAGTGGCGACATGACAACACTAGAAGTCACGAAGAGCTACAATCAGGAAATTCGTCGTGGTGACCTCATTTTACCTGAATATGAAAATGAACTTCCTTCTATCTTCTATCCAACAGCACAACACGAAGTCAAAGATGGTGCAAAAATTGTTCGTGTTCTAGGGTCTATTGGTGAAGCTGCAAAACGCAGTGTTGTCACAATTGACCGCGGGGTACTTGAGGGCGCCCAAACAGGACAAGTTTTCAATATTTACCAACAAGGTGAAGTGGTTCAAGATGTAAAAACCAAAAAACCGATTGCCTTACCGCAAGAACAAATTGGATCTTTAATGATTTTCAAAACGTTTGATCATCTCAGTTATGCTTATGTATTGGACAGCACTATACCAATCAAAGTCGGTGCATCGATTCAATCACCACTTGCATCGGAGTAATGGGATGATGTTGAACCAGATCAGCAAGCTTCAGCTAGAAAGTATTCGCTTGTGGTATTTGGTTCAACATTCGTTATCTAGCTATCAACAACTGATTGATTATTTTGGTAGTGCTGAACAAGCTGTCACACCAGCAAACCTACAACGCTGGTCAAGCTTAAGCATCCATAAAAATCACATTCAACGTGCCCAACAATTTTATTCTGCTGCCGAACAACAACATTTTCAGAAAATTTTAGATTGTCTGACTCAACATTGCGATTTTATCTGTTTAGCCAATGACCCTGATTATCCAGCCCAGTTATTACCATACTCCGACCGTCCTCCAATTTTGTTTGGACAAGGACAATCTTTTAATTTAAGCCAACCGCAAATTGCAATTGTAGGCAGCCGCAAGGCAAGCCAACATGGCTTACAACTCAGTTATGATTTTGCTTATTATCTTGCAGATAAAGGTTTTTTTATTACCAGTGGTTTAGCTCAAGGAATTGATCAAGCTGCAC
This sequence comes from Acinetobacter sp. ME22, assembly GCF_022012315.1. Lineage (NCBI taxonomy): Bacteria > Pseudomonadati > Pseudomonadota > Gammaproteobacteria > Moraxellales > Moraxellaceae > Acinetobacter > Acinetobacter sp. ME22. Next base: position 32,168 of record NZ_JAKLTL010000018.1, on the reverse strand, counting down.
ATCATGCTGGGCTAAAACATCAACGTACGATTGCAGTCATGGCAACTGGCATTGAACAAACCTATCCATCACAGCATCTTCAACTACGTCAGCAAATTGTTGAACATGGCGGTTGTGTCATTACTGAGTTTCTGCCTTTTACTAAACCTTTACAGCACAATTTTCCACGGCGTAATCGAATTGTCAGCGGACTAAGCCTTGGGGTATTAGTTGCTGAGGCTGCTTTGGAAAGTGGCTCTCTGATTACGGCAAAATTGGCTGCCGAGCAAGGTAAACTGATTTTTGCTATTCCTGGACATATTTATAGTGAACAGCATCGAGGCTGTCATCAACTGATCCGTGAAGGTGCAACTTTAGTTGACCATCCTGAGCAAATTATTGAAGATCTGGCGCTGCCCACCCAATGGCAAATACAACAACAAGATCACTCAACCCAGACCAAAGCCGATATTCCAACTCATCTACAGCATCTATATCAGCAACTCGACTGGGTTGGGCAAGACCTTGATCACTTGGCTGAAAAAACAAACTTAGCCGTTGATGTTTTACTGGCTCAGCTCATGGAATTAGAACTTTTAGGCTTGTGTTTACAGCAAGCAGGGCGTTATAGTCGTTGCCGTGCAGCAACTGCACCCTGCTTTTCTTAAATCCCTCAAAGAGCATAAACACATGATCACCTATTCAGTGGAACATGCCGCAGAACTTTTGCAGCATGGTCAGGTCTTAGCTTATCCAACCGAAGCAGTCTGGGGTCTAGGCTGTGACCCAATGAACCAAGATGCCTTTCAAAGTATTTTAGAATTGAAGCAACGCCCGATCGAAAAAGGGGTCATTCTCCTCGCGAGTGATATCGAACAAGTCGAAACCTTACTTGCTCCTCTCGAAAGTTCTCGCCAACAAGAAATTATTGCCAGCTGGTACAATCGCCAAGCAAATGAACGTGGTCTGACATGGCTGCTTCCAAATCAGAATATTATTCCTGAATGGATTACAGGTCAGCATCCTCGCGTCGCTGTACGCGTTACCAATCACCCACTGTGCCAACAACTGTGTCGCGCGTTTGGTCGTTTTATTGTCTCAACCAGCGCCAATCCCGCAGGTTTAGACCCTGCACGTAACCAAACACAAGCTGAGCAGTATTTTGGTGCATCTTTGAATTATTTGGCTGGGGAACTTGGACAAAGCCCTTTACCGAGTCGAATTATTGATGCGGTAACAGGTGAAATTATTCGAGATTAAGTGTTTTTTTAGATAAAAAATAGGCAAAAAAAAGCTCAGCCAAAAAGTAGTAGGCTGAGCAGAAAAGATGTGATGTTTTCACATCTAGAGGGTTTAAACGAAAGATAATGAAATCTTTTGTCCTAGAACATAATTAATTATGAACATATTTGTTTTTTTTGAAAAATAGTTTTTACGTCTAAGTTGAGCAATTTACTCTGAATAATTCATTTTAAAAAATTGGTCATACCAAATTACATTTTCTTGATGAATTAGACCGCTGATTTTATGTTTATTCTTCTTTTTTATTTTACTATTTGATATAAAAAAACGATCAAAACTATTTGATCGTTTTTTAACACATTTTGCTATTTTTTAACGATAACGACGTAGCATTTGCCAAATACAGACAATCAGTAAGCATGAAAAAAATAGACATGACCATACTGAAAGTGGCTGTCCTAAGAATGTCCAGTCAATTTTGGCACATTCACCTGAACCTGAAAGCACCTCTGCCAAGACTTCTTTCATGGGCAAAACATCGACCAAATAGTTTAAGCCTGGACCACAACTCGGGACTTGATCTGCAGGTAAGTGTTGCAACCAGATTTGACGGGCTGCAACGCCAATCGACCACAACATACCTAAGCCCGCCAAGAATGCATAAACTCGCTTAACGGCATGAGAGGCTGGATTGTGAATCAATGCAATCAGGGCAATAAAGCCCATTGCCATCAGACCTAAACGCTGAAAAATACACAATGGGCATGGTTCTAAACCCGTAACATGTTCTAGATAAAGTGCAAATGACATGCCGACAATGGTGATCAATACCAGCGCGGCATTGACTAGACGATAACTCAAGCGCAAATGGATTCCCCTTATTTTGCCTTAGCGGAAGTTCGCCAAATATTCTGTAAATGTAGGTTGTGACGTCTGTTCAAGTTGTTGTTGCTGTTTTAAAGAAGCCTCAACCAGTGTCTCAAAGTATGCTTGCTTTTCAGCAGTTAAATCATAATCTTGATAAGTTTGGGTATGCTGTTCAGCCAACTGGCTTCCCAAACGCCACGTTCCGCCTGCCTGCAACATATCTCGAATGACTTGAGCTGACAGTGTGGTTTGTGGGTCATCAATGCGTTGCTGCATCAGTGTGAGCGCATCAGCATATAATTGGGTCTGTTCCATCTCATCCAACAACGTTGCAACAGGACGCATTGCATCTAAATGCAACTGCAACCAGTCTGCAATAGCATAGCTGCTGCTTAAGCTTTGAATAGTGGCATTTTCAGCACGCCCACGTTCCACAACTTCCGCTTGATTTTTCTCAATCAGCTCTTGTTCTTCAACAGAGATTTCAGGGCTGTCTTGTAACAGACAGTACAAAGCCAAACTTTCCAAGAATGCTGCACTTGAGCTTTCAATCCCAATTTCACTATACGGATTAACATCGACCGCGCGCAGTTCAATATACGCGACACCCCGTTTTTCCAAAGCTTCCGACGGCGTTTCACTGCCTTGTGGGACTTGTTTTGGGCGTACTAAACTGTAGTACTCATTTTCAATTTGTAAAATGTGGTCATTAATCTGAATGGGCTCACCTTGAGCATCATCTAAACCGAGTTCACTAAATGCAGGATAAGGCGTTTTCACTGCGGCCTGTAAGCCCTGCAAATAGCCTGTTAAGTTGTTGTAATGAATACCTAACTGTTTTTGTGCCGAGTTTTGATAACCATGACGACCCATACGTAGCGCAGTCGCATACGGCAAATGTAGTGTCCCACCGACCAAAGGCTGAAGTTTATGTTCACGTCCAATCAAGAAGGTTTTACAGACCGTTGGACTCGCGCCCAATAAATACATCACCATTGGGGTCAGGCGAATAAAATTCCGAATCAAACCAAAATAACGATGACTACGATAATCTTGAAGGCTTAACGCTTTTAAGGCTGGATCTTGTTCATGTTGCTGCAAGCGTTCAAACAACTGATCAGGAAATGAGACGTTGTAATGCACCCCTGCAATGGTTTGCATACGGCGACCATAACGCACCCCCAATCCCTTACGATACAAGGTTTTGAAACGCCCAATATTGGATGAGCCATACTCTGCTAAAGGAATCTGTTCTTCATCTTGGTCGAGCATACATGGCATCGACATTGGCCAAAGTTTTTCACCCTCAGGTAAATGCTGATCGGCAATATGATGAATGTCGCTTAAATAATTTAATGCAGCCGCAATATTATGCTGTGGAGGGGTAATAAATTCTAATAATGCTTCGGAATAATCAGTGGTAATGTGCGGATGGGTTAAGGCTGAACCCAAAGCAGCGGGATGTGGTTGTTGTGACAAATAGCCATCGTGCTGCATACGTAAAGTTTCACGCTCAATTCCCCGCAACATTCCCGTGACTACAGATGCGTCTACCCAACTTGGCACAATAGTTTGAGAAACGGCATTGGGTTGACTCATGTTCTTTACTCACTCGAATTAAAATGATTATTCAGATCAAACGGACAAATTATACTGATGATTATGACAATCGGTATGAAATAATTATCACGAATAGCACCGCTCAAAATTGTACCGATAAACCATCATATAGATGCATCAAAAATATGAATTGTATTGCAAAATAATTGCAGAATAATGCTCAATACTTCACAAAAACGAAAATAGCGAATTTGAGTTGAGATAAGACTGAGTCATGGCAACATCTTTGCCATTTACCCATAAAAATATTTAAAATCAATCTATTAATCAGCAGTACAAGATGTTTAATACATTGATTTACATACTTATTATTCATCATCAATTCACAATCATGGCTGAAGATGATGTGGTTGTATTACAACAAAATCTCCATTGACTCTCTTCGCTATGCTCTTCATGGTGATGGATATCGGGTCACTACAGCAGAACCACAAGTCGCATTTTCATAATGCATTGATCATTAACAATTTTTAATAAATCTTAGAATTTGGAGTAGCAAGATGCATAAATTGATTCCATGTCTGGGCTTTAGTCTTGTGCTTGGACTATCTGCCTGTAGTACCCTGCCGAGTCAACCTCGAAGTTTTGAGCAACTCGGACAATTCTCAAGTTATCAGCTGAACAGCCAAACCTATCGTGTTGGCTTTAAAGCAACGTCAAACTTAAGCTATGGCACAGCCGAAGAAATTACCTTGGTGAAAGCCGCTCAAGTTACCATGAAGAATGGTTTCCGCTATTTTAAAGTCTTGAATGACCCGAGCAACCGTACCCAACAACCACCGCGCAAGGCTGTGGTCTATCCTGATCCAATGTTCTATCCCTATGGTTTTCGTAACCCTCGCTTTTATGATCCGCTATACAACATGCCTCAAGTCGTGACCATTGACCCTGTCGAAGTGTCCTATACAATTGAATGTTATAAAGATCAGAAAAATGTCCCAAGTGATGCCTTTGATGCCACTCTGATTTTAAAATCAATTGGACAAAAATATGGGGTCAGTGCCACAGGTGAAGTGTTATCACCTGCACCGCCACAGCCTCATTAATCTCACCCTATTAGGAATCAAACATGAGTCTACCCACGCCAACAAGCTCAACATTGACCAGTTTACAACGCAGTAAGCGCTTTGCAGGCATTGCACTGGTCATGGCGATTGTGGCGTGGTTGATCTTAATGGTGTTGGCAAAATTCTTGCCTGATTATGCTTGGCTGATTCATATTTTAATGTTGGGTGCAGAAGCAGGCGTGGTGGGTGGTTTGGCGGACTGGTATGCGATTACCGTGCTATTTCGCAACCCTTTTGGGAAAATGCCGATTCCGCGTTTCCTACTTGACCACACCGAAATCATTCCGCGCAATAAAGCCCGAATTGCCGAGTCAATGGGACGCTTTGTCCAAGAGAATTTTTTATCGCCTGAAGTCGTAGAACGCAGTCTCAAACAAACTGATTTAAGTTTGAGCGTTGGGCGTTGGTTGGCAAATCCGCAAAACAATGGTCAAGTCACGCAACTGATGCAGCAAAGCCTGCCGCAAGTGTTGGACTTTGTTGGACAAGAACAAATTGCAGGATTTATTCAAAGTAACAGTGTGCAATGGGTGCGTAGCACTCAAATCAACAACTTAGCCAGTGAAATGTTACGTGCGGTTTTGGACAATGACTTTCATCAAGACTTGTTACAGCATGGTTTGGATTTGGCACATGACTGGGTGACATTTCATCCTGAACAGACTCGTGAACTCACCCAACGAATTTTTCAGGAACTCGGTGTTTGGAAAATTGCCAAAGGCTTCAACTGGATTGGCATTGATGTACAACAACGCATGATTGACAGCTTGGTCGAGAAAGTCGAAGCCATGCTGGCCGATCCTGAACATCCGTGGCGACAATATGTCGAAAACTACGCACAAACCCTGATGTTGGAACTGCGTGATCCAGAGAGTCATGCCAGTCTGCGCCTGAATGCCACCAAAAATGCCCTGCTCGACAGCCCACAAATGTTGAACTTCATTAGCGGTGCAGTGGTGATTTTATGCAATGCCATCAAGCAGGATTTACAAAAAGAACAATCAGGGATTGCACAAAACGTGCGAGCTGCCATTGAGCTGGTCGGACAGAACCTCATGGAAAATGACAAGGTTCGTGAAATTCTCAATCAACGCTTAAGTCAACTCGCGATTCAGCTCAGCGACCAATACAGCAACAAAGTCATTCGCTTTATTAGCCAACGGATTCATGAATGGGATTCATCCGAAATGATTGGCAAGATTGAAAACGAAGTCGGTGGCGATTTGCATATGATTCGGGTCAACGGCGTGATCGTTGGCGCATTTATTGGGTTATGCTTGGGGATCATTCGCGCAGCGGTTGAATACCTGATTTAACATTAAAAATTAGAGAAAGAATTCATGTTGTCATTCCCGTCCAAACTCCCTGCTCAGGGCGTCACCATTTTTAGCCAAATGTCGGCACTGGCTCAACAACTCAATGCTCTTAATCTGTCGCAAGGTTTCCCAGACTTTGCTGCGCCTGAAGCGCTGCTTGATTGCTTGGTTGAAGCCACCCGAAATGGTTTTAACCAATATGCTGCGGGTGATGGCTGGATGCCTCTGCGTGAGCAAGTCGCACAGCAGTTTTTACAGCGCGATCAAGTGCAACTCGACATCCCTCAAGAAGTCACCATTACCTCAGGGGCAACCATTGCACTGTACTGTGCCATTCAAGCCCTGATTCACGCAGGCGATGAAGTGATTATTTTTGATCCGAGTTATGACAGCTACGCGCCTGCGGTGGAGCTGGCTCAAGGCGTGAGCGTACGGATTCCCCTGCTCGCACCTGATTTTCAGGTGGACTGGCAACAGGTCAAAGACAGCATCAACTCGCGTACCCGCATGATTATTGTCAATACACCACACAATCCAAGTGGTGCGATTTGGTCAAAACAGGACTGGCTGACCCTGATCGACTTGATTAAAGAACACAATATTGTGGTGCTTTCCGATGAAGTCTATGAACACCTGATTTATGACGGTCAGCGCCATTATTCGGCATTGTCATTTCCTGAACTGCGCCAACGTAGCCTTGTGGTTGGCTCGTTTGGCAAGACTTTTCATGTCACGGGCTGGAAAACGGGCTACTGTGTTGCTGCGCCTGAGTTCATGCGTTTATTCCGTCAGGTGTATCAGTTTGCCAGTTTCTGCGGGAACACGCCTTGCCAAGTAGCGCTCGGCAATTTTATGCAGCAGCATCCTGAGCATATCCAGCAGCTCGCCAATTTTTATCAACAAAAACGTGATCTGTTTAATACAGGTCTGGCGCAGTCCAAGTTTATCTTTAAGCCGACTCAGGGCACTTATTTTCAAAATGTCGACTACAGTCAGATTCGCCCTGACCTGAACGATGTCGAGATGTGCCAATGGTTAGCACAGACCCATAAAATCGTTGCCATTCCAATTTCTGTGTTCTATGCCCAACCACCCAAAGACTTGCGTTTGTTACGCTTTTGCTTTGCTAAAAAAACCGAAACGCTGCAACAGGCTTGCGAGATTTTGGCTCAGGTGAATTAAGGATTTCTACTACTGCCTGCTCCTCGCTATTGAAGTGCAGGCATTTCAAAGAATAAGAACTAATTTACTGATTCAGAATAAATAATTGAACTAAAACGGTGCATGAAAAACGGTATTTTTCAACAATTTTGGAGAATTTTCACCCGACAACAAAAATCTATGCTTTAATCAAAATCGATTCAGTTATAGTGAAACACATCTTTTATTCATAAGGATTATGTCGATCATGAGCGCAATAATTACACGTGAAATTCAATATACAGCTCCAGATGGTAAGACCTTAATCGGCTTTTTTGCTGCACCACAATCTGACATACCTCTACCTGCCGTATTGGTTGCACCAGAATGGTGGGGACGCAATGATTATGTCATGCAGCGCGCTCAAGAATTGGCTGAACATGGCTATGCGGCATTTGCGATTGATATGTACGGTGACAAACAAACCACTGAACAAGCCAGCCAAGCCAATGAATGGATGATGGAAACGTTCCAGCAGCCAAATACTATTGTTGAGCGTGTGACTGCGGCACTTGCTACGCTTGCAGCACAACCTGAAGTGGATGTACAACGTTTGGCAGCGATTGGTTTCTGTTTCGGTGGCAAAGTCGTTTTAGATTTGGCACGTTCAGGTGCAGAAGTGAAAGCCGTTGCCACCTTCCACGGCAACTTGTCCACAGCGACACCTGCCGAAAAAGGCAAGATCAAAGCTGAAGTTTTAGTGCTGCACGGCGAACTCGACAGCATGGTGACTTTAGACAATGTCGAAAGCTTCAAACAGGAAATGCAAGCTGCCGATGTGAAGCATGAAGTGATGATTTTAGCCAACGCCAAACACGGCTTTAGCAACCCGCTTGCCGATGTTCGTGCCAAAGCCAACGGCGTTGATTTGGGCTATAACCCAGAAGCTGAACGTGCAGGCCTCGATGCCATGTACCAACTACTAGCACGTGATCTCCGTGCTTAAACCGATTTATTGAATTGTTAGAACAAGTAGGAAGCGACCATGACTGAGCATTGTGCTTATTGCGATTTTGATGATTATGATGTGATTGCCAAAAATGACTTTGGCGTAATTTTCCCAGAACCTCATCCCCTGTCGAAAGGACATATGGTGATTGTACCATTACGTCATGTCAGTTCATTTTTTGATGTCACTGACAAAGAACGCAAAAGTCTGATGTCCTTACTTGAACAAGCGCGTAATGAGCTACAGATTCTGTATCATCCTGAAGGCTATCATATCGGCTTTAACGACGGGAATGTGTTTGGCGACGTTTCACAACATCTGCACATTCATGTGATTCCACGTTATAAAGGTCAACAATTGAAGCTCGATGAACGCTGGGGCATCTTAAACCCAAGCGAAGCTTAAAATCCTGCTTTTAAAATCTTGCTGATTCCTCTGTGAAGATGTGTACGCACATCTTCACTGCTTTTTGCCGCTCGCTTGACGTATACTACCTCGCGGTTTTGAGAGGTGGTATGCATGTCTGATTTTTCATTTTCTGATGCTTTACTGATTTGGTTCGACCAGCACGGTCGGCATGATTTGCCGTGGCAAGTCGCTGATGATCCCTACAAAGTCTGGGTTTCAGAAATCATGTTGCAACAAACCCAAGTCAAAACCGTCCTGCAATATTTTGAGCGTTTTATTCAACGCTTTCCAACCGTTGAAGCCCTTGCTCAGGTGAGTTGGGATGAAGTCGCGCCCTACTGGGCAGGTCTAGGTTATTACGCTCGGGCACGCAATCTGCACAAAGCCGCTCAAATCGTTGCTGCACAAAGCCATTTTCCAGAAACCCTTGAAGACTGGATGGCACTGCCTGGCATTGGACGTTCGACCGCAGGCGCTCTGATGTCACTAGGTTTACGTCAGTACGGCGTGATTATGGATGGCAATGTCAAACGCGTGTTGGCGCGCTTTTTTGCCATTGAAGATGATCTGAGTAAACCTGTGCATGAACGGGAGATGTGGACGCGTGCCGAACAGCTTTGCCCTGTTGAACGTAATCATGACTACACGCAAGCGATTATGGATTTGGGCGCAACCATCTGTACCCCAAAAAAACCACTCTGTCTGTACTGCCCAATGCAGCAGCATTGCCAAGCCCATCAACAAGGGATTGAAACCGAACTACCGTTCAAGAAAGCCAAGAAACCTGTGCCTGTAAAACAGGCGGAAGTGTTGTTACTGTGTCATCAAGATCAGTGGTTATGGCAACAGCGTCCTGCACTTGGACTCTGGGGCGGTTTATATTGCCTGCCGATTTTTGCAGATCTGAACGAACTGCAACAGCAACGGACTACTTTGGGTTTAGCAACAGCGCAATATCTCACACAAATTCGTCATAGTTTTACCCACTTCACATGGGAATTAAATATTCAGCAAATCCAAGTTGACAGCGATCAGTTGGAACATCTACAAATAGAACTGGGCGGTGAATGGCTCACCCCACAACAGGCAATTGACCGAGGCATTCCAACAGCCATGAAAAAACTGATTCAAAGCGTTTAAACATCTATACGGCATGCTGTTGGAAAATACTGATTCAAAGGACACTGTATTTTGCGTTTTCTTTCACATGCTGTTTTAATTTTAACGGTCATCGTTTTGGCTGCGTGTAGTTCAACGCCGAGAAAGACTACACCACTGCCCAACCAGCAAGTCAGCCGTCTCAAAGCCATGCCTCTCGACTTTCATTTGCCGATTCCTGTCAAAGGCGTCAAAGCAGATCAGCTCACCGATACTTGGGGTGCTTCACGCAGTGCGGGACGTCGCCATGAAGGAATTGATATACTGGCACCACGCGATACCAAAGTGACCAGCGCCACCGAAGGTTTAGTCGCCAGTTTGCAAAGCAACACCCTTGGTGGCAATGTCATCTGGATTTTAGGCCCTGCGGGTTCTTGGCATTATTATGCACATTTGGACAAGCATAAACGCGGCTTAAAAGTCGGAGACTATGTGCATGCGGGCGAACTGATTGGCTACGTCGGCAACACGGGCAATGCCAAACACACCGTCACCCATTTACACTATGGTATTTATTTGGATGGCAAAGGTCGCGGCGCGGTCAATCCATTCCCCTATTTACGTTAGGAACACTTGTTTCATGTCTGAAGCCCTTATCAATCGTTTAGTTGACTTTGCCGAATCGGGCAATCAACAAAAAATCCAACTTCGTGGTCAATGCTATCAGGGCTGGGTCATGGAAATTGCAGAAAATGGTCTGCTGATTAGTACAGGCTACAATGACAAAGCAGGTAAGGATCTGTGGCTGTCTTTAGAAGATTTACAACAAGCCGAACTGTTTTTTTGGGACACTCAAAACGATCAGTGGACATTATTCACACTTTAAAAACAGCATATAATCAGGAGTTTGCCATGTCTCAACAGCGCTGTCGCTGGTGTTCCGATGATCCACTCTATATCGCCTACCACGATAAGGAATGGGGCAAACCCTTATATGATGAAGCGCAACTGTTTGAACTGTTGTGCCTCGAAGGTCAGCAAGCAGGTCTGTCTTGGATTACCGTCCTGAAAAAACGCGACTGTTACCGTCAGCATTTTTTTCAATATTCTATTCAACAGATTGCAGAACTATCCGATACTGCCTTAGAACAAAAACTGCAAGATGTAGGCTTAATCCGTCACATCGGCAAACTCAACGCTATTCGAGCCAATGCACAAGCATGGTTGAACCTCAAACAAGACGTGGGTGATGTGGTGACATGGCTGTGGCAATTTGTTGATGCTCAGCCGATTCACAATGCCGTTCCAAATTATCGAGAAGCGCCTGCACAAACCGAGATCAGCCAGAAACTCTCGAAAACCCTGAAAAAGCGTGGTTTTAAATTTGTGGGTGCGACCACCTGCTATGCGTTCATGCAAGCTTGTGGCATGGTCAACGATCATGAAGATGACTGCTTTTGCAAATAACAACAATTCCAAACAAGGAGTGCGTCATGAGTGAAAATCGAATTCGTAGCTATGCAGCCTTAACTGCAAAATCTGCTCTCGTTCCGCATGAGTTTGATGCAGGTGATCTGTTGCCTCATCAAGTCGAGGTCAAGGTCGAATACTGTGGTTTGTGCCACTCCGATCTGTCGATGATTGACAATGACTGGGGTGTTTCCCAGTATCCTGTCATCGCAGGGCATGAAGTGATTGGCAAAATTGTACGACTGGGCAGTGAAGCTAAAGGTCTGAAACTGGGTCAACGTGTCGGTATTGGTTGGACAGCGGAAACCTGCCAAGCCTGTGATCACTGCCTTGCAGGACAACAGGTGCTGTGTACAGGTGAACGTAAGGCGACCATTGTCGGGCATGCAGGCGGTTTTGCCGACAAAGTCCGTGCTGGCTGGCAGTGGGTGATTCCCCTTCCCGATGACCTTTCCCCTGAAAGTGCTGGCCCACTTCTTTGTGGCGGCATCACTGTATTTGATCCTTTGCTAAAACATCAGATTCAGGCCACACATCACGTGGGTGTCATTGGAATTGGTGGTTTGGGTCATATGGCAATTAAACTGCTGAAAGCATGGGGCTGTGAAATCACTGCATTTACCTCCAGTTTAGATAAAACCGAAGAACTCAAAGCCATGGGCGCAGACCATGTGGTGAACAGTCGTGACAGTGCAGTGCTGAAAGCCCAAGTAGGAAAATTCGATTTATTACTCAGCACCGTCAATGTCACACTCGACTGGAAAAGCTATCTGCATAGCCTTGCTCCAAATGGCAGTGTGCATCTGCTTGGCATTCCCCTAGAACCGATTGCAACGCCTGCCAACTTACTGATTAGCGGCGCAAAATCCATTACTGGCTCGCCAACAGGTTCACCAGCAGCATTACGTACCTTGCTGAAATTTGCCGCGCGCAAAAACATTGCGCCACAAATTGAACTGTTCCCGATGTCACAAATTAACGATGCCATTGAACGCCTACACTCAGGGCAAGTCCGTTACCGCGTAGTCCTCAAGGCTGATTTTGACTAAATTTCTCTTTCACCTGACCGTGGCAAATTGACTTAATCAGTTTGTCACTGATTGGGAAAACCCTCTGCCAGTCGCTCTGCCAAAAATTCAATCAACAGACGCACCCGTTTAGGTAGGTGTTCCTGCTGATAATAGACTGCTTGAATCACCTGTTCTTTTAAAACAGTCTGATCGGTCAAAATCGGAATCAGCTCCTGCTTTTTCAAATCCTGATGAATCAAAAACTCGGATAAACTGGCAATTCCGTTGCCACATAACGCCAGTTTACGAATGGTTTCTCCCGTACTGGCTGTTAAATTGGCACAGATTTTTAAAGGTTGACCCTCTTTTAAAATCGGCCAGACATTCAAATGTGGATGCTGACCAAAGCCAATCAGCTGATGCTGCAATAACTCATCGACTGATTGTGGACAGCCATGCTCCGCCAGATAACTTGGGCTTGCCACCAGATATAACCGACTACGTGCCAGATATTTGGCATGCAAAGAGGAATCGTGCAAGTTGCCAATCCGAATCGCGACATCGGTTTTATTTTCCAGTAAATCAACAATCTGATCGTTACTGTTCAGCTCAATTTTGAGCTGCGGATAACAACGGCGAAATTCCTGAATCAGTGGCACAATCACGTGCAACACAAATGATGCAGCAGCATCGACCCGAATTAGACCTGAAATATCACTGTCCGATTTCAGTAAGGCATCTTCCGCCGCAGACAAATCACTTAAAATTTGCCGTGCGCTTTGCAAAAACAATTCACCTTCTTGGGTCAGTTTTAAACGGCGGGTGGTGCGTTCGAGCAGCGTCACACCCAGTTTCTGTTCTAGACGGCTCAAGGCACGGCTCACGCCCGATGTGGTTTGCTTGAGCAAATCAGCCGCAGCACCCAAACTGCCTGTATCAACCACCGCAATAAAGACCTGTAATTCTTCGATGCTGGATTTCACCTGCCACCTATTCTTGATAAATAATCAAAAATATTTTGCAGATTTCCATATTTTTCAGCAACAAAAAACCAAGCAAAATAGTCACATATTTAAGAATACCTGAGCATCTGCTATGTATATTCCCCATTTTGGTCTAGGTACCTTTCGCCTGAAAGACCAAGTCGTAATTGATTCCGTCAAAACAGCCTTAGACATCGGCTATCGTGCCATCGATACCGCCCAGATTTATGACAATGAAGCCCAAGTCGGGCAAGCGATTGCTGAAAGCGGTGTCGCACGACAAGAACTGTTTCTGACCACCAAAGTTTGGGTGGACAATTTCAGTCCCGAGAAATTTATTCCAAGCCTGAAAGACAGTTTGCAAAAACTGCGTACCGATGCCGTTAATCTGACCTTGATTCACTGGCCAGCTCCGAAAATGGGCGTGAATATCAGCGAAGTCATGCAACTGTTACTTGAAGCCAAACAGCAAGGTTTGACTGAGCAAATCGGGGTGTCCAATTTCAATATTGCCCTGACGCAACAGGCGATGGACGAGATCGGCAAACAGCACATTGCTACCAATCAGATTGAACTCAGTCCTTATTTGCAAAACCCAAAACTGGCTGATTTTTTGCAAGCTGAAGAGATTGATGTCACATCCTATATGACATTGGCTTATGGCAAAGTCCTCAATGATCCTGTTTTAACGGCGATTGCGGCTGAACATCAGGCATCCAGCGCACAAGTGGCACTGGCATGGGCATTACAAAAAGGCTTCGCCGTGATTCCATCTTCAACGAAACGCGAGCATTTATTGCATAACCTACAGGCACAAGACTTACAGCTTAGTGCTGAGGACATGCAACAGATTGCTACTCTTGAACGCCATGGCCGTGAAGTTGATCCTGAACAGCTTGCGCCAGCGTGGGACTAAGGATTCGCGATGAAAATCAATTTACCGTTACTGGCTTTAGCGATTGGTGCATTTGCGATTGGCACGACTGAATTTTCCCCGATGGGACTATTGCCAAATATTGCCCATGACTTAGGTATTAGCATTCCGACTGCGGGTATGCTGATTACGGGCTATGCGCTAGGTGTGATGATTGGCGCGCCGATCATGACCTTATGGTTTAGGCATTTTCCACGGCGTAAAGCATTAATCATCCTGATGGCAATTTTCACCCTTGGCAACCTGATTGCAGCGATTGCGCCGAACTATTTGAGTCTGATGGGCGCTCGGGTGATTACCAGTTTAAACCACGGGGCATTCTTCGGGATTGGCTCGATTGTCGCCACCAGTGTTGTGCCTAAAGACAAACAGGCCAGTGCTATTGCCATGATGTTTATGGGACTAACCATTGCCAATATTGGTGGTGTGCCCCTAGCAACATGGGTCGGTCAGCATATTGGCTGGCGGAGTGCCTTTGCAGGAATTGCCGTGCTTGGTGTCATTACCATGCTGTCCCTGTTTAAAGCCTTGCCACAAGGTTCAGTCGGGCAAAAACCCAATGTGATGCAGGAACTCAAAGTTCTGACCCGTCCCGCGGTAATGCTGGCACTTTTAACCACGGTCATGGGCGCAGGCATTTTATTTACCCTATATACCTATATCGCGCCGACACTCAGCACGATTACTCATGCATCACCCACTTTTGTGACTTGTATGCTGGTGTTAGTCGGACTGGGGTTCTCGATTGGGAACCACTACGGCGGTAAATTTTCCGACCAATCGATTGACCGTACCTTGATTGGCTTTTTAGTGGTGCTTATTGTCCTTATGGGACTGTTCCCTATTTTGGCAAAAACTTCGGTCGGTGCTGCCATTTCACTAATTATTTTTGGTGCGGCAACTTTTGCCTTGGTTCCCCCTCTACAAATGCGCGTGATGTCCGTGGCACATGAAGCACCTGGTCTAGCATCTTCAGTTAACATTGGCGCATTTAACTTGGGGAATGCCTTGGGTGCTGCACTCGGTGGCGCTGTGATTAGTCTGAATATGGGTTATGCTGCGGTTCCTGTCAGTGGTGCTGTACTGGCTGCATTAACGCTAGTTCTGGTTTTGGTACAAAAAAGTCTGTATCAACATGACAATCCTGCGGCTTGCGAAGCTGCATCCTAAAACGTAAAAAGCCAGTCATCGGACTTGGCTTTTTGATGTTGGGCAAGATCTTACAAGTCTAGAACATCTTTCATATCATATTTCGCTGCATCGCGACCGACAACCCATGCCGCTGCACGGACTGCACCCGAAGCAAAGTTCATACGGTTGGTGGCTTTATGCGTGATTTCAACACGCTCACCTTCACCAATAAACATCACAGTATGCTCACCAACAATATCCCCCCCACGAATGGTTTGGAAACCGATACTTTGGCGTTCACGTGGCCCTGTATGACCTTCACGGCAATACACTGCATCTTGCTTCAGGTCACGACCTAAAGCGCCTGCAACTGCTTCACCCATCATCAAAGCTGTACCCGATGGTGCATCGACTTTATGGCGGTGATGCGCTTCAATCACTTCGATATCGACGGTATCGCCAAACACTTTTGCAGCCAGCTCAAGTAATTTAATCGACACGTTGACACCAACTGAATAATTCGCTGCATACACCACAGGAATCTGTGTTGCGGTGTCATTCAAGAGCTGTTTTTGTTCTTCAGAAAAACCTGTCGTGCCAATCACCATGGCAACACCCGCATCACGGCAAAGTTTAAGGTGTTGTTCAGTCGCAGCAGGCGCTGTGAAATCAATCACTACATCCACATCTGCCAATACAGCTTCTAATGAACCCGCAATCTTCACACCTACAGCACCAATACCTGCCAATTCACCCGCATCTGTCCCAACCAAAGAACTGGTTGGACGTTCAACTGCTGCTGCAAGTTGGAAGCCTGCCTGTTGCACTGCCTGAATCAAGATACGGCCCATACGACCGCCCGCACCTAAAATCCCAATACGTGGTGATGTAGACATGTTTTTCATTTCCTAAATTTTTTAATCAATGTGCTTACTATAACAAAACTTATTTCTATGCATGTGTACTCTGATATAAAAAAACCTGCTGTTGAACAGCAGGTTTTTTAAGATTTCATGCTTTTCGTTAATCAAACAAATCTGAAACTTTATCAAAGAATGATTTTTTCTTGGCACTTGAATGCTGGTCATTGCCATCCATTGTTGCCTGTAACTCTTTAAGCAACTCGCGTTGACGTGCTGTCAAATTCACAGGGGTTTCGACCACGATACGGCAAAGCAAGTCACCCAACATGCTATTACGCACAGGACGAACACCCTTACCCCGTAGACGGAACACTTTACCGTTTTGCGTGCCTTCAGGAATTTTCAGGCTTACGCGACCGTCCAGCGTTGGAATCTGAATTTCTTTACCGAGTGCAGCATCGGCAACGCTAATCGGCACATCCATATACAGGTCAGCACCATCACGTTGGAAAATTTCATGCTCACGCACCACAACTTCAACATACAAGTCGCCTGCCTGACCATCACGAATCGCTTCGCCTTTACCTGTTAGGCGTACACGATCGCCATTGTCCACACCCGCAGGAATAGTCACTTCTAACGTTTGCTGACGCTCACTCACCCCTGAACCATGACATTTTTGACATGGATTCTTGATGATTTTGCCTTGTCCACGACAAGTGCCACAAGTTTGTTGAACTGAGAAGAAACCTTGCTGCATGCGTATTTGACCTGCACCATGACAGGTTTTACAGGTTTCAACATCATTTGGATTTTGTGACCCCTTACCATCACAAGCATCACATGGTGCTGGTGCAGTAAAGGTAATGGTTTTTTTCACGCCTTGAACTGCCTCTTCAAGGCTAAGCTCCATTACATAACGTAAATCTGAACCACGGCGTTGGCGTTGTTGCTGTTGACGTCCGCCGCCACCAAATGCACCACCGAAGATGTCACCAAACTGACTGAAAATATCTTCCGCGCTAAAGCCACCATAGCCACCGCCTGCACCACCGCCGAAACCACCTTGAAAGGCATTGTGTCCCATACGGTCATACATGCTACGCTTTTCGCTGTCAGATAAGACTTCGTAAGCTTCTGCGCCTTCTTTGAATTTTTCTTCAGCTTCTGGGTTATCAGGATTGCGGTCTGGATGATATTTCATCGCCAACTTGCGGTAGGCTTTTTTAATCTCATCATCACTAGCAGTTTTAGAAACGCCTAAAACCTCATAATAATCACGTTTAGCCATGACAGGCGATGCTCCTCACGGAATTTTCAAATAGAACAACTGCCGATTAAAATTGGGGTCTTTGCCTGTTTTACAAGTCAAAATAGCGAAAAAAATCTTGAAATTAAAATACTGCTTTCTTTTTGAAATACTTAGATAAACCTTTCAGGAAGCAATTAAAGAAATACATCCATGCAATAAAGGCAAAAATCACACCTGCAACGGTGCAGCCTGTCACCCAAAGCGAGGCATTCCATGCATAAAATGCCAAAGGAATAAACCACAACCCTGCAAACATCGCCATGACCATGAATAAGATCACGCTACGCATAATCCAGACACCATGTGCCTGAATCCAGACTTCCGCTTGCGTGCTATGTGCAACTTTGGCAGACAACAAATAGGCGATCAATCCCGTTACAAGCGTCAATAGTGCCAAAAACATAAACACATACGCCATAATGATATAACGACGATGCTGTTCTACCTTGTCTTGCGCCATGGAAATTTGACCCCTTCACGACATAGGACATGCCCTGAAAAAATGATGTGTACGATTTTGAAAAATTAACCTGTTACTATAGGTCAGTTTTGTTATTTTCGCACTCTTTTACAGAAAAAAAATATGTCAAAAACAAGACAATTACACAGAAAAATAACCTTTTTATGCTACCGATTGGTCATCGACTCAGGCTTGATTGAGTCTATGTGAATTTTCAAGTTTTTAAATCAACCCAAATCTGATTTTTTTCTTGGCTTACACGACCAATGGCTAAAGGCTTTTCTAGATAAATTTGTTATGTTTAGATAAAAGCAACTTTTCGATATACAAGGGAAATCTCCTTTTATATTTCAATAGACCATAATGCCTCCCATAAGGAATTTAACTATGGCACAACATATCGATGCACCATTACGCGAAGACGTCAGACTACTGGGCAATTTATTAGGTGAAACCTTAAAAGCTCATGCAGGTCAGGATTTATTTAATCAGGTCGAACAAATTCGCGCACTGGCCAAAGGGGCTCGTGATGGACAAGTCGAAGCGGAAAAACAGTTAGAACAGCTCTTTCTAAATTTAGAAGATAAAGAGATTTTACCGCTGACCCGTGCCTTTACCCATTTTTTAAATTTCGCCAATATTGCTGAACAATACCATGTGGTGCGTAGTCGTCGTGCTAGTGAGTTTGATGAAAGCCAACCCTCTCCCAATCCACTTGAACCGCTATTTGAAAAATTTAAACAACAACAGATTTCAGCCAAAACGCTGTATCAGCAAATTTGCGATTTAAATATTGAACTGGTTTTAACGGCACATCCAACAGAAGTCAGTCGCCGTACCCTGATTCAAAAATATGATGATATTAACCGTTGTCTAGAGCAGCTTGACCAACAAAAGCTAACGCCGAAAGAACGCCAACAAGCACTCGAAAAACTCAAACAACTGATTTGTTCAGCATGGCAAACCGACGAAATCCGTCGCCAAAAACCCACGCCGATTGATGAAGCTAAATGGGGCTTTACGGTTATTGAGCAAACCCTGTGGCAAGCCGTACCCAAGTTTATTCGAGAACTAAATGAACTGGTACAAGCGCACTGTGGTCAGGTGCTACCCACTCATGTGACTCCGATTCGTTTTGCCTCATGGATGGGCGGTGACCGTGACGGCAACCCAAATGTCACCCATGACGTGACTCAACAAGTGTTATGGTTCTCACGTTGGCAAGCCACTGAACTGTATTTACGTGACCTTGAAAGCCTGCGCTGGGAACTCTCGATTCAGCAATGTTCCGATGAACTACGCCAAGCCTTAGGTCGTGAGCATGCCGAACCCTATCGTGAATATTTACGTGATTTACGCGAACGTCTACGCGTTACCCGTCAATGGCTCTCGGACAAATTACAAGGCGTGGAAACCATCGAAGATCCGCGTGTGATTCGTCATAAACATGAATTACTTGATCCATTACTGCTTTGTCACCGTTCATTAATTGACAGTAACTTGCCAGAAATTGCCAATGGGAATCTGCTCGATTTTATTCACCGTGTTCATTGTTTCGGCATTGAATTGCTCAAACTCGACATTCGTCAGGAATCTGGTCGTCACCGTCAAGCCATTTCTGCGATCACTGAATATTTAGGCCTAGGCAATTTTGAAACATGGACAGAACAGGCCCGCCAAAACTTCCTGATCAATGAGTTGCAAAGCAAGCGTCCATTACTACCCAAATTGCTCAATGAACCCGAAAACAGCCTGATTAACCATCCTGATGTTCAGGAAGTCTTTGCCACCATGCGGACATTGGCAGAACAACCTGCCGAATCGCTAGGTGCCTATATTATTTCTATGGCTGAATATCCAAGTGATGTTTTGGCTGTCTTGCTGCTACAAAAAGAAGCTGGCATTCAGAAACCACTTCGCGTTGTTCCTCTGTTTGAAACGCTCAAAGATTTGGACGGTGCAGCAAAAACCATGAATACCCTGTTTAGTATGCAATGGTACAAACAGCATATTCAGGGCAAACATGAAGTGATGATTGGTTATTCGGACTCAGCCAAAGATGCGGGCTTTATGTCTGCCAACTGGGCGCAGTACCGTGCGCAAGAAGAACTGACTGCAGTTGCCCAAGCACATGATGTGCAGCTTACCCTGTTTCATGGTCGCGGCGGTTCGATCAGTCGCGGCGGTGCACCAACCCAACAAGCGCTATTTTCTCAACCGCCAGGTTCAATTTCAGGCGCGATTCGTGTCACTGAACAAGGGGAAATGATCCGCTTCAAATTCGGTATTGAAGGCGTAGCGCTGCAAAATATGGAAGTCTATACCGCAGCAACGTTAGAAGCGACCTTGTTACCACCACCTGTACCGAAAGCAGAATGGCGAGAACTGATGCATCAAATGACGGAGACTTCTGTCAAAGTATATCGTCAGACTGTTCGGGAAAATCCGCATTTTGTCGAGTACTTACGCACGGTCACTCCTGAGCTTGAGTTACAAATGCTGCCGCTCGGTTCACGTCCTGCCAAACGTCGTGTTAGTGGTGGTATCGAATCACTGCGTGCGATTCCTTGGGTATTTGCATGGACTCAAATTCGCTTAATGCTGCCTGCTTGGCTCGGAACAGGTGCGGCAATTGATGAGATCATTGCCCAAGAACAAAAAGCAAAACTGGATGAAATGTTACAGCAATGGCCTTACTTCCAGACTCTAATTGATATGCTAGAAATGGTCTTATCTAAAGCTGATGCCGATATTGCTTGGTATTACGAGACTCATCTGACCCAAAATGAACATCTGCATGCGTTGGGCAATGAACTTCGTCAGCGCTTACAGGATGCGATTGATACTCTGCTCATACTCAAAGGCGAATCTGAATTACTCAGTCAAAATGAAGTCCTTGATCAGTCAATGCGTGTGCGTAAAACCTATTTGCTACCCCTTCATTTGTTACAAGCAGAACTGATGAAGCGCCGCCGCGAATA
This sequence comes from Acinetobacter sp. ME22, assembly GCF_022012315.1. NCBI lineage: Bacteria > Pseudomonadati > Pseudomonadota > Gammaproteobacteria > Moraxellales > Moraxellaceae > Acinetobacter > Acinetobacter sp. ME22. Next base: position 11,278 of record NZ_JAKLTL010000018.1, on the reverse strand, counting down.
TCTGGCACAACATCAGGCAGAACATACTCCTGTTGATCATGCACTCATGGTCAGCATTACAGGGATTGCCGCAGGTCTGCGCAATACAGGCTAAGGCTTAATATTTGCTCCAATCTGACTTACTCGTTCAGCGAATGGGTAAGTCTTTTTTATTTTAAATAAACATTTAATAAATATTATAATTTTAAAAAATGACTCATTTAGACTCAGAAAAAACGACCAACAACAATTTCCGACTATGTTAAGCATTTTCAACTGAGAGTATCATGTGCAGAATTTTGTAAAAATTTGAGCGTTTTTGTTATGTCTTGGTTTCCAAAATGGCGACCCTACGCGGGACACATTGATCAGCGTCCTGTATCTACTGATGAATATTTACCTGTTGGACAAAGCATTGTTTTAGGCATTCAGCATGCCTTTGCTATGTTTGGTGCAACCGTACTTGCTCCACTGTTAATGGGCTTTAACCCGAACCTTGCGATCTTGATGTCGGGGATTTGTACCATCCTGTTTTTCATGTTTACAGGCGGACGAGTCCCAAGTTATTTAGGTTCTAGTTTTGCATTTATTGGTGTAGTTGCTGCGGCAACGGGTCATATTACAGGTTCAGGTGCTAACCCAAATCTCTCTGTGGCACTCGGTGGGATTGTCGCGTGTGGCGTGCTGTATGCGATTATCGGTCTAATCGTGATGCTGACAGGCACACGCTGGATCGAAAAACTCATGCCACCTGTGGTTACAGGTGCAGTAGTAATGATCATTGGTTTGAACCTTGCCCCTGTCACCATTAAAGGAGTTGCTGGTCAACCTTTTGAAATGTGGATGGCACTGATCACGGTGCTTTGTATGGGAACCATCGCGGTCTTTACTCGTGGCTTGCTGCAACGCTTATTGCTGTTGGTCGGCTTACTCATGGCCTATCTGATTTATGCGATTGCCACCAATGGTTTAGGCTTTGGTAAACCAATTGATTTCTCACAAATCTCGGCTGCTGCATGGTTTGGTATTCCAAGTTTTTCACACCCGACTTTTGACAGCAATGCCATGCTGATCATTGCACCTGTTGCACTGATTTTAGTAGCAGAAAATCTTGGGCATATTAAAGCCGTGGGGGCAATGACAGGTGAAAACCTCACTCCACAACTAGGCAAAGCTTTCCTTGCCGATGGTTTAGCCACCACCCTTTCAGGCAGTGTGGGCGCACCAGGCATGACCACTTATGGCGAAAACATTGGGGTCATGGCCGTCACGCGTGTGTATTCGACTATCGTGTTTGTGATCGCAGGTCTGTTTGCCATTTTCTTGGGATTATCACCAAAATTTGGGGCAGTGATCAGCACGATTCCAAGTGCCGTTCTAACAGGAGCATCGATTGTCGTATTTGGTTTAATTACCATTGCGGGTGCAAAAATCTGGTTAGAAAACAAAGTCGATTTCTCTAACAATAAAAACCTGATTGTGGCTGCGGTCACGATTATTCTAGGTGCAGGTAACTTTGAACTGATGTTTGGTCACTTCAACTTGGGTGGAATCGGGACAGCAACCTTTGCGGCGATTCTGCTCAACTGGTTCTTTAATCTGAAAAAAGATTAATTTTTGATGATTTTATAGCAGCCGCAAGGCTGCTTTTTTTATGCCATACTGCACACCAGCACAGTCAAAATAATACAGGCAACGGACATGCGCCTTGAGGTTTTCGATTTAGAGTTAATCCTACACATTGCCAAAACAGGCAGTCTCACTCAAGCGGCACAGTGCGCTGCCATTTCCTTGCAAGCCGCAAGCGAACGCCTGAAAAAAATCGAACAGCAATTCGACGTTAAGCTGTTCAGTCGACATAGCACGGGGACACAACTGACCCTTGCAGGACAAAGTTTTTTAGAACATGCCCAAGATATTGTGCAGCGTAGTCATGCCCTGCAACAGCACATGCTGCAATTTTCTTCCCAGTACAAGCAGCAGTTGTGTTTATGGTGCAATTCATCCGCACAAAGTGAATATTTACCGAAAATGTTGCCTGAATATTTACTGCAAAATCCACATGTACAGATTGAACTCCACGAAGCAGAAAGCAGTGATATTGTGACGGCATTGACCCAAGGCACAGCTCAACTGGGGCTGGTTTCGAGTTTTTTTAATACCGAGCATTTACAGACTTTAGAGTTTGCCGAAGATCCACTGGTGTTGATTTGCCCACGACAGCATGGATTGGCACAACAAACCGAAATCAACCTTGCAGATGCCCTAGACTTTGCATTTATTGGTTTAAAACAGTATCACTCGCTACAACAATCGATTGAACGTCAGGCACAGCAACTCGGGTATCAGATTGAATATCGCCTGCGACTCCCGAGCTTTTCAGCAATTGCTCAAGTCGTTGCAGACGGTGTTGGCGTTGCGATTTTGCCACAACGTGCGGCACAGCAATTACAATCCTTATATTCATTTCACTACATTCAACTGCAAGGGGCTTGGGCAAACCGTAAGTTGTTGTTGGCATGTCGCAGTTTCGATGAACTGCCTGTTAGCTATCAACATCTCGGTGAGTTTTTACTGGCAAAACGGGCTTTACTTGCTCCTGTTTAAGTATTCAAACTCATATAGCCACCCAAAAAGATCAGCCCAATAAAGAAAATACGGCGAAATTTCTGTTCATCTAAACGCTGGCGAATCAGTTTACCGCCCCACATCCCCACTAATGCGGGCACGAGCACTAGACAAGACAGTAAATAATCAATGTGCTGTGTCGGATTGGCTTGTTGTTGCAAGAAGACTGCCAAACAAAGGTTGGCACAGGTAAAAGTCAAGCCAAGTGTCTGTACCAAATCGTTGCGTTGCAACTGCAAACTTTGTAAATACGGGACAACTGGCATCAAAATCACCCCTGTGGCAACGGTCAATGCACCGCCCCAATAACCTACAATCGGCGACAAGTATTTTTCATGGGCTTGCAAGTTGGGTAAACGCTGACTGCATAAACCATAAATTCCATAGAGCAACAACATCATGCCAAGCAATAAAGCACTATGTGAATGAGAATCTGCCAAGGTTGGAAAGATGCTCCACGTGGAACCAATCACAACACCAAGCAACAACGTCCAAAAACGACGCAGCAAAATCCACCATCCACCTTCACTGAACAATTGCCAAAAGTTGGTTACCAAGGAAGGAATGATCAGCAGGCTCGCCGCCTGAAAGGGTGATAAAACGATACTGAGCAATCCCATGGCAATCGCAGGCAAGCCTAGACCAATCACCCCTTTGACCAATCCCGCAAATGCAAAAACCAACATCACAAATCCAAGCATCTCATTTCTCCTTAAGCACTTGGACTCATGCTAGGACAAAGTCAGCAGCTCGAATATGCGCATTTTTTGGAGTTGCCTCAAGCATTGCCTGAGGCGGTTCAGTCCAACTTAAAACATGCTTTGAGTTCGGTAGATGAGGGTAATTCAGGATAGTGTTTATCGGCAGATGGGCTTTCGACCCATGCTACTTTCGAATTCACACAAAAATTGAGACGTTTACTGGGAGTAATAACTGAATCTAGTAGACCAAGAGGAATCCACATCCATGAGGTTTGATTGACTGGATTCGGCACGCAAGAACCACAGACGTTACAAAATGCCGAGCGAAAACCACTGGTCTTTTGGTACTGTCGAATCTGCTGATCGCCTTGTAACCAAGAAAAATGGCTTTGCTCAACTAGGGCGTGTCCTCATTTCATTTTATGAGGCAGATTAGCTCTTATTTTAGTCAATAAACAATCATTTTGTTTATTAAATGATCAAATTTAGGCATAAAAATACTCATTTTTGAGCTATTTCCTCAAATGAGGACAAGCCCTAGACTGGCGGCATTAAAACCACTGCCCGTCTGTTTACGGCACAGACCACAATGACAGTGATAAATCGTATCAATTACAGATGTGAGTTGGAACTGCACTGCCCCACATAAGCAACTGCCGAATAGACTCATACGACTCAGCCTATTTAGTACTGCTGCAACTGCTCGAAGCCTGTTCCCGTGCGTGAAAACTTCACCTGATTAACATGATATTCAGCCACTTTTTGAAAAGGATCTTGCTGCAAAATCGCTTTTAACTGAGCTTCAGGCATATCCTTGACCAAAATCATGCCACCTGTACGCGGCTGTTTTGCCCCTGCGGAAATAAAATGACCCGCAGCAAAATGCTGCTGTAACCACGTCACATGTTGCGGTAATAATTCATCTACCGCAGCCAATGGTTGCAAATAATTAAGTTCAACGATGTACATGATTATTCTGCCTTTTTATGTTTATTTTAGATGTGAATCAATACGAGGTTTAGTCAGGTAAATGCTGTAATTCTCGTTCAATAAAATGCTGAATCATTTGTCGATAAAGCTTTTCAACCAAGTCAGCATCTGCTGCATAGGTAACTGCATGTTGACGAACCTGCTCAATCACCTGTTCCACCCGATGAGGTGCAGGTGCTTCGGCTCGTGATGTTTTAAAGGTTACAGCCTGATCTACATAGGCTTGGCGAGTAGCAATCAATTCAATTAGAGCCTGATCAATTTGATCAATCTGTTGGCGAACTTCAGCTAAAGAGTTACATTTTTGAATCATTATGAGTCTGCTGTTTATATTGTTGTTCAAGGATATGACTAAAAATACTCTCAATCATCCACACCCGATACAAACTGTTAAACACGTAACTACGTCCTGCGATCCGTAACTCTAGCACAGGAAAATCAGGCTGATGCATGGCATGACATTGCTGATCATTTTGCTGTAGAAGTCTGGAAACATCGACTTCGGTCAGTTTTTCAATTTGTAAACTTTGTTGTAAAGCACGTAGATGTGGGGCAAATGACAAGTCCTGCCCTTTACTCCACACAGTTTTTAAAATGTCATAGATGACATCAACTCGCTGTTCTTCATCTTCGATGCTATAGAACAAACGTGCAATGTTCATCACTGCTTCTTGAGTTGGACGACAAAATGGGGTAAATGCCACATTGGTTCGTTTTGATAAACGGGTTGCCAATGACCAGTCAAAAAAGTCACGCCCATGATAGCTCAGCGGATAAACCCGCAACTGAATATTATAATAATTTGCTAATTCTTCTTTGATATAACCGAGCAGTAACCAACTGATTGGATCTTCCAGCGCGATGTATAAATCTAGCTCAGGATGCATCGCCTGAATTTCTGCCAATTCCTCAGCATCACTCATAATATGCTCGCGCCATTCAATATGATTGATCAGGAAAATCGGATTGTCTGTGAGTAATTTTTGTTGTTTAAGGCGACGTGCTAAACGCAGTAAATCATCAACAGCATGATATTTACGATCTGCAAATTCAAAATAACTGGCTGCTACGGGCGTATCAATAAAGCAACGTTCTGGGAAATTTTGCGGTTGGTGCTGTTGGCTCGCCATAGCATATAAAGTTTTGAGTTTGCCATATTGCTGTTGCCACAGCATGTGAAAGACATCTTCAAGTAAATAGAGAAACTGTTCTTCGCGTAATGGGGTATTTCTTAAAATGACTTCAGCTTGTTGAATGGCTTCTGCGGTTGGAAGTTCAGGCTGTTCATCATAACCAAAGCGGTGTTGGCGTGCGAGAATCTTGGCATCATTGAGACAGTATTGTTGCCATTCCTGTGCGGTCATATTATTGGGGGGCTCAGCCGCCTGACTGGAAATCATCACCTTTAAAGGTTTGAGTTCTTCACTCAAAATTTCATGCAGTTGAGGCAGTTGCTGCACTGCCAAATAACTGTAAACATCATCAAGGCGCAAATAAATGCTCAGCCCCTTATCCGTGGGTAAAACCTCTTGCCGTGACGGTTTCTGGTAAAACCATCTCGATCGAATCGGATCAAACCAACGGCGAAACACGGACATGAGCGTAGCCTCTAAAATATCAATCGACAGATTGAATAAGCAATTTACTGACCAAAGAATTTTGATCGGTAGTAGACGTTACACCCCGATCCAGATTGCTGCAAGTTTAGCAAATTTTGCCAAAGTTACGCTTGTATATTTTTGCTATCCGTTTTAGACATTTTATTTGCACAATCAGCAATGACATTGCGATTTGCTCAGCCTGTTCAATGGTGACACCTGTTATAATTACGCCTTGCGAAACGATTGAGTGATGCCCTTGAAGATTATTTTTGCAGGTACGCCTGAGTTTGCGGCCGAAGCCCTCAAAGCCTTAATTCAAACTGAACATGACATTATTGCCGTGTACACCCAGCCTGACCGTAAGGCAGGACGTGGACAAAAGCTGACTGCTTCTGCTGTCAAACAGGTTGCTTTAGAACATAATCTTCCTGTCTATCAGCCTTTAAATTTTAAAGCTTCGACTGAAGATGGTCTGGCTGCGCGTCAAGAACTGGCTGCCTTAAATGCCGATGTGATGGTGGTCGCTGCTTATGGTCTGATCTTGCCACAAGCAGTATTGGACATGCCTAAATATGGCTGCCTGAATATCCACGGTTCTTTACTCCCTCGCTGGCGCGGTGCCGCACCAATTCAACGTGCAATTGCCACAGGTGACAAAGAAACAGGCATCACCATTATGGCGATGGCAGCAGGTTTAGATACAGGCGATATGCTGTATAAAACCTACTGCCCAATCACGGCTCAAGATACCTCTGCAAGTCTACATGACAAACTTGCGCTGCAAGGTGCAGATGCCATTTGTGCTGTTTTAGCTTCAGAGCAACAACTGCAAGATTATCTGGCACAGCGTGAAGTGCAAGATGAAGCCTTGACCGTGTATGCACATAAACTCAGTAAAGCCGAAGCTCAAATTGACTGGGCACTCAGTGCCGAGCAACTTGATCTCAACATTCGTGCTTTTAATCCATGGCCTGTGGCATTTTTCCCGATCAGTGAAAATAACAACTTACGGGTCTGGAATTCCCAGCTTTCAGCATTAACTGATACGACTGCTCAAGTCGGTGAGGTTGTGGCAATCGATAAACAAGGCATCCATGTGATGTGTGGCGATCAGCACATCATTTGCCTGACTCAATTACAATGGCCGGGTGGCAAACCACTCAATGCGGCACAAATTTTACAAGCACAAAAATTACAGGTTGGACAAATCCTATCATGAGTCAAATGTTGAATTTACGTGCTCAAGTGGTTAAAACCCTACTCGCTGTACAGCAAGGTCAATCGCTTTCTGCCATTTTGCATCAGCAATTGGATCAAGTCGCAGCTAAAGATCGTGGTTTATTTCATGAATTGGTGTTGGGAACATTACGTCAGTGGTACGGCTTAAAAGCCCTGACCTTGCCATTACTCAGCAAACCACTGGACAACCCAACGGTGGAAACTTGTCTGTATGTCGGTTTATACCAAATTCTCTGTACGCGTATCGCAGAACATGCAGCATTGTCAGAAACCGTGACGGCTTGTAAGCAATTGGGCTTCCCTGCCTTAAGTGGTGTCGCCAATGCGATTTTACGTCGTGCAACCCGTGAAAAAACCGAATTTCAGCGCACGCTCAATCAGGCACACGGTTTACCAAGCTGGTTGTATAAACGTCTGAAAAAAGACTGGCCAGAACAGCTAGATGAACTCTGCACCGCACTCAAACAAACCAGTGCAATTACCTTGCGGGTCAATCAACGTAAAATCGGGCGTGATGCTTATCTTGCAAAATTACAGGCTGCTGATATTCAGGCAGAAGCATGTACTGTTGCCGATGCAGGTATTGTCTTGCAACAATCCGTGCAAATTCCTGAGCTGATTGGTTTCGATCAGGGTTGGTTCTCTGTACAAGATCAGCATGCTCAACTTTGTGCCAGTCTATTACCCAATCTCGATGGTAAAGTCGTGGTCGATGCCTGTGCTGCGCCTGGTGGCAAAACTGCGCATTTACTGGAAAAATTCCAGCCTGCTCACCTGATTGCACTCGATCAGGATGCCAAACGCTTAGTCCGTGTTGAGGAAAATTTACAGCGTTTGCAACTTAACAGTGACAAAGTTCAAATTCTCGCTGCCGATGCCACTACATGGACAGCCCCAGAACCTGTGGATTGTATCGTGCTTGATGCACCATGTTCAGCAATTGGAGTTTTACGTCGCCATCCTGACATTCGCTTGTTACGCCAGTCAGGTGATATTGCAGAAACGGTTGCGTTACAAAAGCAGATTTTGCAGCAAATGTGGTCACAGCTCAAAGTGGGTGGCACATTACTTTACATTACCTGCTCGATTCTCAAAGTTGAAAATGAGCAGCAAATGCAGCAATTTTTTGCTGAACATGCCGATGCTCGAGAAATCAAAATCGAAGCGGATTGGGGCATTGCCCAAGCACATGGTCGACAGTTATTACCGACCAGCGCTCAAGGTGATGGATTTTATTACTGTCGAATTGAAAAAGTGGCTTAAGCCACTTTTTTATTGGGATAAATTTAAGACAAATTCAGTTCTTGCTGACTCGGAATACTTAAAGCCTGATGAATATACAGTTCGATCAATTTTTCACGTGAACCAATCGAACGCTGATAATAACTCGAGTTTAAAAGCAGACAGGCGCCATAAGTCAGTGACCAAATATAAGATGCATAATCACGAATCGAGATATTTGACTCAAACCGATCAAGATATTCTTTGGTAATATCTTTTAATAATAAAATGCGCTCTTGGCGAATATCATACAATTGCTGAAACAAATCTTTGAGTCCTGATTCTGTTGTCGTCAAATGCTCTTCAATTTGATGCAACACAATAATCTTTTCAGGGGATTGTAAATGATAAAGCATATACGCTTTGGCATATTCAGCAAAATTCTCTTGGTACTGATGCGAAATCGCCAATACCCGTTTTTCATTTTGAATGACCAATTCCAATAACAGTTCATTTTTGGACTTAAAATGTTTATATAACGTACCTTTGGCAATATCTAACTCTTTGGCAAGATCATCCAGTGTCATGTCCTGATAATGATCGAGCAATAGCTCTTCTGAAACGGCTAAAATTTTCTGATAACGTGCTAAAAATTGTTCTTGGCGATTGGTTTTCATTGATCATTCCATTTCTTATACCTATCATCTCTCCGAAAATAAATAGCATAATTTATGAATGATGCACATGATTATTGATGATCTGTACATTCAAGCAGCAAATCTTCGGGTTTTCATTGATTTCCTTAAGGCATTTTCATCCATAAAAAGAGGGTTATCCCTAAATAGAAATAACCCTCTCAATGTGTTTAAACTTTAATTGATTTACTCGTCATCTAAGACTTCAGGATGTCGTTGTAAATGGAGCACTGACAACAATAAACCACCCCATAACATCACGATCGAAATCACCATCATCACAATTGCCGACGTATTCATATTTTTCTCCTAGCGATCTTTAATTTTTGTCATCAAAAGTGCACCCAGTGCACAAAATACGATACAGCCCCAGCCAAAGAAGACCTGTAGACTTTGTGAATAATCACCATAACCTTTACTAATTAAAGCATTCAGTGCCAAAACTAAGGTTGAAAGCAACACTACAGGCGTAACAACAGTCAATGTAAATTCCCATGTACGCCCCAACTGAATGGTTGAAATGGCATTAATATGATCGCGGAATTCACGCATTAAACTACGCCCAAACCAAGAAACCATCACAATTGAAACCAATGCGCCTGTCACAATACCTAAGTTATTGATGAAATGGTCAATAATATCTACCAACTTAATCGCATTCACACTTGAGAACATGACAATTGAAATGATCCCGATACCACCACCCACAAGCGTGACTGCTTTTTTACGTCCCCATTTCAGTTTATCCTGAAGTGCTGCAATCGGTACTTCAAGAATACTGACCATTGAAGTGACGCCAGCAAATAAAAGTGATCCGAAGAACAAAATACCAAAGATACTTCCTGCTGAACCTAGGCTTGAAATAATTTTTGGAAATGCAATAAATGCAAGTCCAATACCACCACTCACCACATCTTTAACATCAGCACCTGCTGAATGTGCCATAAAACCAAGCGCAGAAAACACACCAATCCCTGCAAGCAACTCAAAAGAAGAGTTTGCTAAACCAACAATCAGACCTGCACCTGTCAAATTGGTCTTAGGTTTCAAGTACGATGCATACGTCACCATAATCCCAAAGCCTACTGAAAGTGAAAAGAAAATATGACCATAAGCAGCTAACCACACTTTATAGTCCAACATTGCACCCCAATTAGGGGTAAAGAAAGCATTTAAGCCTTGCGCTGCACCAGGTAAACGTACTGCTTGAATCACAAGAATCGTAAATAAAATCACCAACAATGGCATACAAACTTTATTGGCAAGCTCAACACCTTTTTTCACGCCACCGTATAAAATCAGCATGACCACAGCCCAAATAAAGACTAATGGATAAAACAAACCACCGACGAATTTCCATTCAAAATTTGCAGCATCTGTTGTTTGCAAATAGGTTTTAAAGAAGAACTGCTCAGGATTTGAACCCCAAGTTTGTCCAATTGAAAAGTAAATAAAACTTAATGCCCAAGTGAGTACGCCAGCATAATAGGTGGCAATCACTAAACAAACACAGACTTGCCACCAACCTAAAGCTTCAGCAGGTTTCATCAACTGCTTGTATGCCTTTGGAGGTGCACCATGACTTCGATGTCCTGTTGCATAATCCAAAAATAACAGTGGTAAACCCGCTGTTAGCAATGCAAGTAAGTAAGGTATTAAGAATGCACCACCGCCATTTTCATAGGCCACATATGGAAAACGCCAAATATTTCCTAAACCAACGGCAGAGCCAATCGCTGCAAGAATGAAACCCGATCTGGCAGACCAATTCTCTCTATTTTCTGACATAAAAGAACCCTATTAGAATATTGATTGCAGCATATCCATGCTGATGAATCAGAATTAAAAAATATTAATAATGTATTAATTCATGCTGTGAAGACTTATAAAACCACAGCGCTGAAAAAGATTTAATACAATATTTTTAATAAGAAATTAACATCAAAAATAAAAAACCACTAATGCTGATTGAAAATAAAGAATAGAAACATATTTTTCACTTAAGTATGTCCTGATCTCATTTTATGAGGAAAATTAGCTCTTATTTTATTCAACAAATAATCAAATTGTTTATTAAACACTCGAATTTAAACATCAAGATACTCATTTTGAGACTCCCTCAAATGAGGATATACCCTAATTATTTTATTCTTTTATATAAGTTTTTATATTGACCATTCAGTCATATCACGATTTAGTTTTAATTATCCCCCGCAAATGAAAG
>NZ_JAKLTL010000017.1:0-39090 GCF_022012315.1 Acinetobacter sp. ME22 | reverse complement strand
TGCTTTCGCAGGGTTTTTATCAATTCTACAACTTAGTGAGCAGCGAATTGGTTCATTGTGTTTTTAGCATCATCATGCGCTTTAAGAGCATTGTCACCAGAGAAGATTTCTTTGTGATCATCACCGATGTCTGAACCTGCCATTGCTTGGTGTTTCACACAAGCGATACCGCCGCGAATTTCTTTACGTTGAACGCCAGCAACATAAGCCAACATGCCTTCAGAACCAAAGTAACCCTGAGCAAGCTCGTGAGTAGAAAGCGCAGCTGTATGGTAAGTCGGAAGTGTGATCAAGTGATGGAACACACCCGCTTCACGAGAAGCATCTGCTTGGAATGTACGCACTTTTTCATCAGCATCAGCAGCTAATTCAGTTGCATCGTACTCAGCGCTCATTAATTTAGCGCGGTCGTAAGCAGAAACATCTTTACCTTCAGCAACCCAACGGTCGTAAGCTTGTTGACGGAAGTTTAACGTCCAGTTGAAAGATGGAGAGTTGTTGTAAACAAGTTTCGCGTTTGGCACAACTTCTTTCACGCGGTTGACCATGTGAGCAATTTCTTCAACGTTTGGAGTCGCAGTTTCGATCCAAAGAAGGTCAGCGCCATTTTGCAAGCTAGTGACACAGTCAAGTACAACACGGTCAATTTGCGTATCTTCGCGGAATTGGTACAAACCAGAAGCCAAACGTTTAGGACGGTGCAATTTACCATTACGTTTGATCAAGATTTCATCTTCTTGAGCATCAGCAATGTCAATTTCAACTGTATCTAAGTAGCTAATGTATTGAGAAGCGATGTCGCCTGGCTCTTTCACTACTGGGATTTTTTGAGTTAAGTCAGCACCTTCAGAGTCGGTACGTGCAACAATTACACCTTCATCAAGACCCATTTCTAAGAATGCGTAACGTAACGCGTGGATTTTAGCGATAAAGTCTTCGTGTGGAACAGTTACTTTACCTGCTTGGTGACCACATTGTTTTGCATCAGATACTTGGTTTTCAATTTGAAGTGCACAAGCACCAGCTTCGATCATTTTCTTAGCAAGCAAGTAAGTCGCTTCTTCGTTACCAAAACCAGCATCGATGTCTGCAATAATTGGAACAACGTGAGTTTCAAAGTTGTCGATTTGAGCTGTGATTTCAGCCGCTTTAGCAGTGTCACCAGCGTCTTGTGCTTTTTTAAGTGCACGGAACAAATCGTTTAATTCTTTCGCATCTGCTTGACGCAAGAAAGTATAGATTTCTTCGATTAATGCAGGTACAGAAGTTTTTTCGTGCATAGATTGGTCAGGAAGTGGACCAAACTCAGAACGAAGCGCTGCAACCATCCAACCAGAAAGGTAGATATAACGTTTGCTGGTTGTACCGAAGTATTTTTTGTTCGCAATCATTTTTTGTTGCGCAATGAAACCATGCCAGCAACCAAGTGATTGAGTGTATTTGCTGCTATCAGCATCATATTCAGCCATATCACGACGCATAATTGCAGCTGTATATTTAGCAATATCTAAACCAGTTTTAAAACGGTTTTGCAGTTGCATACGTGCTGCATCTTCTGGGCTAATGTCAGCCCAAGTGTTGCCGAATTTTGCTTTCAATTCACGGATTGCATCAATCGCTGTTTGGTATGTAGTCATGACTGGTTCCTTGTAATTTTAGGATTCTCATAACGCTTCATGATCAAATTTCACTTTTACTGGAGTGGTTTGTTTTTGATCATTTCGGCTTGATGAACACAGATTAGAATGTAAAAAAAATTAAATCCAATATTCACGACTAATCCTCACTATTTATTTAGAAAATATATAGATCAAAGTCGTATTATAGTTAAAACTTAAAAATATAAATAAATGAAATTAAAAGATTTTTTATTTTAAACCGTATAGTAAAAACAGTCAAAAAACATCTTTTTCATTCATTCGACTAAAGTATGGTAGTTTTAAAAATCATATTCAACACGTATTTACAGGCTTTTTGTTGCTGTTTTTTTCAGCAAAAATCTCATGATTTATGCAACTCAAGAAGATGGAAAAATACTCAATCAAATCAGCAGAACATTTGTAAAGTTTCAGGGTTTTTATGGATATTTTCACACAAAGGCATTTGCTTATGGCATAATTTGCAACTAATTTCATGCGGTTATATTCGGTATTTTGTTTTATGAATTTGGAGCGGGTTGACCTTAATCTATTAATCTATCTTGACGTTTTATTACGCGAGAAAAATGTCACTCGTGCTGCGGAGCAATTGGGTGTAACCCAGCCTGCGATGAGTAACATTTTACGTAGATTGAGAACACTATTTAATGATCCGTTACTCATTCGCTCATCTGAAGGCATGACCCCAACAGAGCGCGCTTTAGAGTTACAACCTCGTATTCGTGATGTTCTTTCTGATCTTTCAATGATCCTAGAACCACGCACCGAGTTTAGACCTTATACCAGTAATCGCGTTTTCCGTATTATGACTTCTGACTATGCTGAGGCGACTTTAGTCCCTCGTTTAGTCAAAGCATTACGCTCTGAAGCGCCCAATGTTGTGCTCGATTTCTTAACACCGAGTGATGTATCTTACCGTGATATGGAACAAGGTAAAGTTGATCTGGCAATTAACCGCTTCAATGAAATCCCTCAAAGCTTTCACCAAGTATTGGTTTGGCGTGACAGTTTCTCATGTTTAATCAATCCAAAACATCCAAATGCCAACAACCTAAACCTAAAGAACTACCTTGATGCACATCATATTTGGGTATCTAAAACAGGAATGGGAATTGGCTTTGGCGTCAATCCTGATAAACAAGCTGGTTTAGGTTGGATTGATCAAGCTTTAGAGCGTATTGGTCAAAAGCGTAAAATTTCAGTATTTACACGCCACTACCAAATGCCTGCATTACTGGCTAAAAATGTTGATCTTATTGCAACACTACCAACACGTATTGCACGCCTACAAGCCAAAAGTCAGGAACTGATCATTAAAGATCCACCTTTTTATATTCCTGAAATTGAATTAAAAATGGCATGGTGTCCTTTACTGCATCATCACCCTGCCCACCGCTGGTTACGCCAACTCATCCTCTACGTAGCTCGACAAATGATTGAAGAAGAAAATCGTGAATTTTTGATGAATAATTCACAGTTTTCCCACTATTGATCTTCGACTACAAAATAATCAACGATTTGTTATGATAGGTGATATGAATTAGTATCACCTCTTTTATTTTTGTGATAAAAAATATTTGATAATGAATAATCTATAATGACAGGTGTACCGTGAGTCTGTTTCAGAACATCATCATCATCATCGTCTTAATTACAGGGGCAGGTTTTCTCGCTCTCACTGAAATTGCACTTGCAGGTGCACGTAAAGTCAAATTAAAAATTTTGGCCGAATCAGGTGAAGAACGCGCACAAAAAGTGCTTGATCTACAAGAAAACTCTGCTGACTTCTTCGCGGCATCGCAAATTGGTTTAAATGCGATTGCTATCTTAGGAGGTATTTTAGGTGAAGGTGCTTTTCGACCCTACTTTTTTAATTTAGTGAACCGTTTTTATACAGGGCAATGGGCAGAAACAATTAGTTTTGCACTCTCTTTTACCCTTGTAACCTCTTTATTTATTTTATTTGCCGATCTTATGCCAAAACGTTTGGCAATGATTGCACCTGAAAAAATCTCGATCTCAGTGATTGAGCCGATCCAAATTTTCATTAAAGTTTGCAAACCCTTAGCATGGATTATTAATGCAATTGCCAACTTGTTATTTCGCCTGTTTAAAGTCAATACCACCCGCGAAGATAACATTACTTTTGATGATATTTCAGCCGTCATGGATGCAGGTGCTCAGGCAGGTGTCTTGCAAAAACAAGAACATCATTTTATTGAAAATGTATTTGAACTTGAAGAACGTAATGTTCCTTCGAGTATGACGACTCGTGAAAATGTGGTGTTTTTCACCCTCAACGAATCAGAACACAGTATCCGCCAAAAACTGGCTGAATATCCTTTTTCAAAGTTTCTTGTGTGTAATGAAACAGTTGATCAAGTGATTGGTTATGTCGATGCCAAAGATATTTTGGTTCGCATTCTCAATAATCAATCCATTAATCAGCTGAATGAATCAACAATTCGTACCGTACTCACCATTCCTGACTCATTAACCTTATCTGAATTGCTTGATCGCTTTCGAGCAAGCAAAGAGAAGTTTGCGGTTGTTATTAATGAATATGCGCTTGTTGTTGGTGTTATCACACTATCAGACATTATGATTACCGTAATGGGTGACTGGGTAACCCCAATTGAAGAAGAACAGCAAATCATTAAACGTGATAACAACTCATGGTTAATTGATGGCAGTACACCGATTGAAGATATGAAACATGCGCTTGGTATAGATAGCATGCCAGATGAAGAACATTACGAAACCCTTGCGGGCTTTATGATGTTTCGACTTCGTAAGATTCCACGCCCAGCTGATAGCGTTGAATATGAAGGATTTAAGTTTGAAGTGGTCGATGTCGATCATTTTAAGATTGACCAGCTTTTAGTGACTCGAATTTTAGAAAAGCCTGATCCTATTATTCAAGTAGATGAAGCTTAAAAAAAATCGCCTCAAATGAGGCGATTTTTTTAATGCTGTAACGCAATAAGCTGATCCAATATCATTTCATAATGAAGTTGGATATCTTCAACCAAAACCTTATAGGTATTATCAAACTGCACCATTGGAAAACCTTCTTTCCAAAATGGGAAAGTATTGTCTAAATCATGCGTAACAATTGCATCTTCATACACAATGCTTTGCGCAATCCAAGATAAAACCTGTGCAGTTTCTGCACCATCAATCGCAGCATAATCAATACCATGTTGCTTAAAAACACGAATACGATCTTTTTTATAACGAACCTTTTTCGCTTGCCCTGCATTCAAATGAAATGCCAATAAAACTGCCTGTACCAAATACTCTTCAAATGCCTGATTTAAATCAAGCAAAGCTTGTTTATAGCTTTCTTGGCGCTGTGCTTTATTACTACGCTGCAAGCTTTGGTTCGCTGTTTTTGCTAATTCAACCTGTTTTAAGGCAATTAACTGTTGCTCAAGACTCATGTTATCTTTCCAAAAAATCAGTGATAAATTATACGTTGCATCACACGAACAAGCACCATGTATTTAGACTTTGTGCTCAATGCACGTGGTATTACATGATTAAAATTCAATATAACTCTTATTAATCCAATCATTTAGGCAAAAAAATACCCCTGAATTCAGGGGTATTTTCAAATTAATCTTTAAGCATCTTTACGGCGCATGTGCGGGAACAACAATACATCACGAATACTTGATGCATTTGCAAATAACATCACTAAGCGGTCAATACCAATCCCCTCACCCGCTGTTGGTGGCAAACCATATTCCAAGGCTTCAATAAAGTCTGCATCATAATGCATTGCTTCATCATCACCCGCATCTTTTTCTGCAACTTGTGCTTGGAAACGCTCAGCTTGGTCAATCGGGTCATTCAACTCGCTAAAGCCATTTGCCAACTCACGACCACCGATAAAGAATTCAAAACGGTCAGTAATATGTGGGTTATGGTCATTACGGCGCGCCAACGGAGAAGTTTCTGCTGGATATTCAGTAATGAATGTTGGTTGACGCAATTGAGTTTCAACCGTTTCTTCAAAGACGATGGTTTGTAATTTACCCAAACCAAAACCAGCTTTCACTTGTTCTTTAAGTTCTTCACGAACAAAGTTTGCCAAGAATTCACGATCATTCACATTGTCTGGGGTAAAGCTTGGGTTATGTTCAAGAATCGCATCGAACATTGAAATTTTCTTGAATGGGCCTTTAAAGCTATAAACTTCTTCACCATATGGCACATCAGTTGAACCTAAAATATCAATCGCTAGTTTTTCTAGCATATTTTCAGTCAACTGCATCAAATCTTTATAGTCAGCATAGGCTTGATAGAATTCAATCATGGTGAATTCTGGGTTATGGCGAGTTGATACCCCTTCGTTACGGAAGTTACGGTTAATCTCGAACACACGCTCAAAACCACCCACAACAAGACGTTTCAAATAAAGCTCAGGTGCAATACGAAGATACAAGTCCATATCCAACGCATTGTGATGTGTTACAAATGGACGCGCAGAAGCACCACCTGGAATCACGTGCATCATTGGCGTTTCAACTTCCATGAAACGTTGATCTGTCAAGTAGTTGCGAATACCTGCAACCACTTGCGCACGAATTTCAAATGTTTTACGTGTTTCTTCGTTCACGATTAAGTCAAGATAACGCTTACGGTATTTTGCTTCTGTATCACTTAAACCGTGGAATTTATCTGGAAGTGGGCGCAAAGACTTAGTCAATAATTCAAAAGCTTCAAGGTGTACATATAAGTCACCTTTGCCTGAACGACCAATGTAACCCGTTGCAGCAACAATATCACCCAAATCCAAAGATTTAATGCTTGCCAATGTTTCAGCAGGCAAACCTTTACGGTCAACATAAAGCTGAATACGACCCGTCATATCTTGAAGTACGATGAACGAACCACGGTTCAACATCACACGACCCGCAACTTTTACATAAACATGTTCACCCGCTTCGATTGCAGCTTTGTCTAAATCTTTGAACTGCTCTTGCAAGTCGCCTGCATAATGTTCGCGTTTGAATGTATTTGGCCAAGGGCTTGTACCCGCCTCTTTAGCATGTTCCTGAATTTGCTTTAACTTGGCATGACGCTGTGCAATTAAATCGTTTTCGGAAATAATGGGTTCAGAAGTCGATTGAGCGTTTTGTTGCGTCATCTCTGCCTCGAAAAAGTAATTAAAAAAATGAAGTCACATAGCATAGCAGAATTCATGCTTTTTTCGAAAGAATTCTTAAAAATCAGCTCAAAAAATCAGTCAACTTATGCAACTTTAGTCTAAAACAAAAACTTTTTAGACCTTTCGCTAGCACACACAAATCCCGAAGCAACGTAAAATACAACAGAAACCGCGAACATTTTAAGACCAAATGCATGTTTCTAACTGACTTTTCCACATTACCTTGTGATGAAACCCACTCGATGAAGATGAACAATGTCAAAATTCTATTTCTGCATGGACTAGATTCATCTAAGGAATCCAATAAATTCCATGCCATTCACGCAAAACAAAAATTTTGCATGGATGTGGATTATCGCAATTTAAGTTTTCAAACTGTTGAAATGCTTTATCAAAACATGATCGCAAAGATTAAACCCGATCTTTTGGTTGGACATGGCGTGGGGGGTTACTGGACGCTGAGAATGTCCGATCAATTTCACTTACCCGCAATTGTTGCCAATCCAAGTCTTGCTCCAAAGTTTCGTGATGATTATCCTGCACTCGAAGAAAAAGACCTTGATCATGATATTCCTCAGCTTGCATATTTGGAGCTGGGTGATGAAATGTTAGATATGCACCAAACTCAACATATTTTAGAGCGTTTTATGTTGGTACACACTTACGCAGGCGGCTACCATCGCCTAGAATGCCCAGAAAATATCAATTTACTGATTCAACATTTTGAGCAAACATTATTATCCCAAAAATAAAAAATGCCGATCTTTAAATCGGCATTTTCGCAACTTGGTTAAATCAATTAAGCAACTGCTTCTTCTTGCTGTGGCTTTTCACTTTCGCGAACTACAGACCACACATCCAAACCAATTTCTTTATGCAATGTATCTAAATCTAAAAGAATGGTTGCACCCAATACATTCAATTGGCATTTTTGCGCCAAAGCTTGAACTGCTTTCAAGGTACCGCCCGTTGCTAAAATATCATCGACTAAAATGACATTTTGATTTGGTGCAACGTCAGCCGACATTTCAAGTTTATCCAAGCCGTATTCCAAGCTATAGCCCACACCAACAACTGGAGGTGGCAATTTACCCGCTTTACGAACCAAGATTAACCCCTTATTCAAACGCTGTGCCAAAAAGCTTGCCAATACAAAGCCGCGCGCTTCAACTGCGACAAAACTATCAACCGCTTCGATTTGATCCGCAGGAATACTTGCAACTAAAGCATCAGACAATGCTGCAATTTGATTTACCAATAACGGTGTTAAATCATAAAAACAAATTCCAGTTTTAGGAAAGTTTGGAACAGTGCGGATGTTAGACCAAAAAGTTTGAGCGAAGTTCATGGCAGGAGAGTTTTAATCAATCTATTTGTGGTAATTTTAACCAAATAAATTAAAAAAAACCATGATTTTCTATTTCATAGCATTTGTTTTATTATTTTTTAAATTTAAGACATTGATTTAAAACAAAATAAAAATTTAATAAAATTACAAACCGAAAATATTATAAGGATTTATTTATTTATTTCCTTACAACCTTAGTCTATAGCATTCAAAATATCATCTTCATTTCTTTGGTTTTTATTCATCTCAATACCCACGCCCAAGATAATCTTGATTTTAACCCGCAACAAAAGCAAAAAAATTGAAGAATACCCTGTAAACTACTGTTATTCATTTCACCCCAATCACATAATATTGCTGACAGGCATTTTCTATTACCCATCAGCACTTTGGAGATACTCATGAAAAAATATCAATGCATCGTTTGTGGATGGATTTATGATGAAGCAGCAGGTTGGCCAGAAGATGGGATTGCTGCAGGTACAAAATGGGAAGATGTACCGAATGATTGGACTTGCCCAGACTGTGGTGTATCCAAAGCCGATTTTGAAATGATTGAAGTCTAAAATCTAAAAATAACAAAGACCATGTTCAACATGGTCTTTTACGAATATCTGTTGGAGAAGAATATGCAGCCTATTGTGATTATCGGTTCAGGTATGGCGGGTTACACCCTAGCACGTGAATATCGAAAATTAAATAAAGAACAAGAACTAATCATGATTTGTGCTGATGATGCAGCAAGTTATGCTAAACCAACGCTCTCCAATGCTTTTGCAGGCAATAAACAACCTGAACAGATTGCACTGGCCGATGCTCAAAAAATGGCTGAGCAACTCAATATGCGGATTGAAACTCACGCATGGGTCAATCATATTGATGCAGCACAACATCAGTTAAGTTATGTTCAAAATCAGCAAACCATTGAGCTTAAATACAGTAAATTAATTTTAGCTGTTGGTGCAAATCCAATTCGCCTTGCAATCGCAGGAGATGGCAGCGATGACATCCATGTGGTGAACTCACTGTCTGACTATCGTGCATTTCGTCAGCGTCTTGATCAAAAAGCAGAAAAACGTCTTGTCATTTTAGGTGCAGGTCTAATTGGCTGTGAATTTGCCAATGACTTACAGCATGCAGGCTATCAATCTACAGTGATTGATCTTGCCCCACAACCTCTTGGTCGTTTACTTCCAACTTATGTGGCTGAAGCATTTCAAAAGAAATTACAGCAGAGTGGAATCAAATTTATCTTAGGCACAACTGTTGAGAAAGTCAGCAAACTTGAGCAACACTATGTGGTTACACTTGAAAATGGTCACAGTCTCGCTGCAGATCTCGTTTTATGCGCTGTTGGCTTGCAACCCAATATTGATTTGGCAAAACATGCACAGATTGAAACTAGCCGCGGTATTTTGACCAATAGTCTAATGGAAACCAATCAGCCTGATATTTATGCTGTTGGTGACTGTGCAGAGGTCAACGGCATGCTGTTGCCATATGTTATGCCGATCATGCAACAAGCGCGTGCTCTCGCAAAAACACTCGCAGGTCAACATACGCATGTTCATTACCCTGCGATGCCTGTTGCTGTCAAAACGCCTGCTGCTCCACTGACTGTACTTCCTGTACCTCCTCAAGTTGAAGTCAATTGGGAAACAGAGCATTTTGAAGATGGTATGTTATCTAAAGCCGTTGACAGTTCAGGAACCCTTCGTGGTTTTGTTTTATTGGGCGCAACTGCTGCTAAGCAACGTTTAACATTAACCAAGCTTGTTCCTGACCTAATCCCACTTCAAGCCTAACTCAACTATGGATGCTTAGCATGAATCCAAATCTTGTGTTCAGCCCATCGCCTTATAGCCAATATATGCGCGAAACCAAAGTCAAACTCGAAAATGGCATCGAACTCCATGTCGAAGTTGGTGGGAATCCTGAGCATCCATGTATTTTGCTGATTATGGGTCTAGGTGGGCAACTCATTTTATGGCCTGATTTTTTCTGCAAATCACTCATTGATCAAGGCTTTTATGTGATTCGCTTTGATAATCGTGACATTGGATTATCGAGTAAAATTTCCGATTCTCCTCGACATACAAAGCATCTGTTGAATATGATGGCGCGCTTTAGTGTTGGACTTAAAAATCAAGGTGCGGCCTATACCTTAGAAGATATGGCAGATGATGTTGCTTTACTGCTTGATCAATTAGAAATTGCAAACTGTCATCTCATTGGTGCATCGATGGGCGGTATGATTGCTCAAATTGTTGCAGGTAAATATCCTGAAAAAGTGAATAAACTCGGATTATTGTTTACCAGTAATAATCAACCTTTACTTCCTGCACCCGGCATCAAACAACTCAAAATGATGCTCAGCAAACGCCCCTTACAAGAAGATGAAATCATTCGTCAGAATGTCTTGCTTTATCAGGCGATTGGCTCACCTAACTATGTAAATGTTGAAGAAGTTCGTTTATTTGCACGTAAGGCTTATCTGCGCAGCTATCATCCCAATGGTGTACTCCAACAACTATTGGCGATATTATGTACAGGTTCATTAAAACACTGGAACCAACAGATCCAGCAGGAAACACTCGTGATTCACGGTGAATGTGATCGCCTACTCCCACCAAAACATGGACGGGTTGTTGCAAAAGCAATTAAGTCTGCAAAATTTGAATTAATTGCTGGAATGGGGCATGATATTCCACCACATTTTATCCCTCAATTGAGTGGTTTATTTGCACATCACTTTAAACCTTAAAAGTATATTAGGACGCTATGGCTGCATTACCCTCTTTAAGACAGCTTTCTTATTTAGTTACTCTGTCTGAAACATTGCATTTTACCGAGGCAGCACGTCGCTCTTTTGTGACCCAGTCAACTTTGTCTGGTGGCATCATGGAGTTAGAACGTCTACTAGGGGGTGTTTTGGTTGAACGCGATCGCCAAAATGTACGTTTAACACCTTTAGGGGAACAAGTTGTTGCGCGCGCACGTGTTTTACTTGCCGATGCTCAAGATTTAATGCGTCTAAGCCGTGAAATGAGTGAACCTTTAACAGGTGATTTGCATTTGGGGATTATTCCCACGATTGCGCCTTTTATTTTGACGCAATTACTCCATGAAGTGCATCACTATCTGCCAAAGATTCAACTCCATCTTCACGAAGCTCAAAGTGAAAAAATTGTTGAAAAACTAGAGCATGGCAATTTGGACATGATTGTTTTGGCACTTCCATTTGATACACGCGGACTCAAAGTGACCGAAATTGCCAAAGAAAATCTGGTTCTCGTCCACCATAAAGCCGATCAACAATGTGTTCGTGCAAGTAGTCTAGATGATTTAGATTTGTCACGTTTAATGCTGCTTGAAGAAGGTCATTGTTTACGTGATCATGTCCTCAGTGCTTGCCCTATCGGTGAACGTAAAAATGACCATCGCTTAAAAGCAAGTTCATTACCAACCTTGATTGAGATGGTTTCTTCAAACTTAGGCTATACGCTACTGCCAGAAATTGCATTACAGCGCCACATGTTACAGTGTCATGCTGATTTACAGGTGAAGCATATTGAAGCTGCACCTAGCCGTACGATTGCATTGGTTACGCGTAAAAGCACCCCTTTACAAAATGAATTCAATGTCTTAGTCGATATCTTAAAGAAAATCACCCAAGCTCAATAAATTCAAAAGCCATGCCAATGTTCAAACTTTGGCATGGCTTTTTTACAGCATCACGCTAAGCATTGTCATCATTCTGTTATATAGTAACATTAAGAAACATTTTTCAAGTATAACCCTTAAGTTGCACTTAAGGCATTTCTCCCATATTAAACTCAGTTTCGTTTGAGATGCTCAATGAGCAATAGCTCTATTAAGCAAGTGAGTGCCCAATATGGCAAATGTCTGTTACTGTGCTGATGATTTTGCATTAAATTCCAGTATTTCTAATGCAATCATTGATTTAATTCAAAAGAATCGTTTACATGCAACCTCCTGCATGACTCAATCTCCTGAATGGCCAAATGCAGCACAGCAACTCAAGCCTTATACTTTTCAAGCTGAAGTGGGTTTACATCTCAACTTTACCCATGTGTTTGACTCAAATACGTGGGCTTTTTCTTTACCACAATTGATGTTCAAAGCTTGGTCTCGGCAACTCTCTCGCCAAAAAGTGTATGAAAGCATTCAGGCTCAGTGGCAGGCATTTACACAAGCACTTGGACAAACACCCGATTTTGTCGATGGGCATCAGCATGTTCATCAATTCCCTGTTATCCGCGAAGTCCTGATTCAATTTTTACAAGAACAGAATTTTAAGGGCTGGATCAGAAATCTTCAGCATGCCGTTGTTGTCGCACCATATCAATTTAAAACCAATATGTTGATGCAACTTGGTTCAAAATCACTCCGTCGTCTTTGCACTCAAAGCCATTTTAAACAGAATCAGAATTTCGCTGGCATTTATGATTTTAAGCCAATGAACTACGCTAGCTTAAATCAAAAATGGCTAGCTCAAGCGCAAGATCATCTATTAATCATGTGTCATCCTGCTCAAAACAGTACCGATCAAGATGATGCGATCAAAGTCGCAAGAGTTCAGGAATATCAATATCTTGATTCATCTCAGTTCATCTATGACTGCCAAGCCAACCAGATTACGCTCACACGTATCGGAGTCAGCGCATGAGAACAAATCCTATTTTGTCCTGTGTCATCCCTGCTTATAACGAAGCTGAAAATCTTCCAAAATTCATTCCTGCTTTAGTGGAAAAATTAGAGCAACAGCATCTTGCAGCGTATGAAATTATCGTGATTGATGATGGTAGCAAAGACAATACATTGACTGTCTTGGATGGTTTAGTAGAGCAATATCCTCTGCGCGTATTGGCACTGTCCCGTAACTTTGGTAAAGAAGCTGCACTCAGTGCAGGTTTAGATCATGTCACGGGTGATATTGCGTTATTGATAGATGCAGACTTTCAGCACCCAATTGACGAAATTCCAACCATGCTGAATTTATGGCGCAATGGCTATGATATGGTATATGGCATTCGCAACCGTACAACCGAATCTTGGCTAAAACGCTTATTTACCCATAGTTTCTATCGCATTTTAAGTCTTAGCTCTTCAGTTCAGATTCCTGAAAATGCAGGAGATTTTCGTCTTATTGATGCCAAAGTTATTGCTGCAATTCAAAATCTCCCAGAAAAAAATCGTTATATGAAAGGCTTATATGCGTGGGTAGGTTTTAAAAGTGTTGGCTTACAGTTTTCTGAACTAGAGCGGCAACATGGAAGCTCTAGTTTTAACTTTAAGTCATTATTTAATTTAGCATTATCAGGCTTGACAGGATTTTCAGACTTACCGCTACGGGTCTGCATCTATCTAGGTGCTTTACTCGCCTTTATGGCGATGAGTTATGGTTTTTGGATCATTATTGAAACGCTAGTTGAAGGTAACAAAGTCGCTGGCTGGGCAACCCTCGCCGCAGGAATGACACTATTAGGTGGTATTCAACTGTTATTTATTGGCATTGTTGGCGAATATATCGGCAGAATTTATACAGAAGTTAAAAATCGTCCAAAATATATTGTCGCTGCTGAATATTCAAAAGATAAAAGTATCTCGCCACAGCCTCAACAACGACTTTCTTAATGCTTTCTTTCTTGACCTTTTTACGTTTTGGTGTCATTGGCGGACTAGCCGCAATCACTCATTATAGCGTGGTGATGCTACTGCTTCATTTATCGCAACTTCCACTCGCTTATGCCAATTTATTGGCGTTTATTGTGGCATTTTGGGTGAGCTACTTCGGGCATCGACATTTTACATTCCAAGCACAAGCACTTTTGCATCGGCAAACTTTACCTAAGTTTTTCCTTGTTGCAACTTTGGGCTTTATCTTCAATGAAAGTTTATTGCTGATTTCACATCATTTTTTAAACATTCCACTTTCAATCTTAGTGGTTTTCGCCATTTTTATGACTGCGATTTTCACCTTTGTATTGAATCGATTTTTTGCATTCCAGCATTGAGGCTATGTTATGCAACCGTTACACAGATCATCCAAATTATTATTAATACTGCTCCCGATTTGGCTTTTTATTACCGCCATTATTCGTCCAATGTCTGTGCCAGATGAAGGACGTTATGGTGATATTAGTCGTGCAATGTTTGAAACAGGCGACTGGCTCACGCCACGCATTAATGGCTTTCCATTTATGCACAAACCACCACTTTTGCATTGGATCAGTACAGGTCTTATGGAAATTTTTGGCGTGCATTTGTGGGTCTTACGCCTAGTGCCCGTGCTTGCTGCAACCCTAATGCTGACCAGTATTTTCTTCTTTGTCCGAAAATATATCAGCGAACAAGTTGCTCAGCTCAGCATCATCATTCTTGCAACAAGCCTGCTGTTTTTCGGGAGCAGTCAATACATTAATCATGATTTACTGGTTGCAGCATGGATGACACTGACTGTGTTCTGCTTTGCTGATTACACCTTGTCTGGCAAAAAATCTATTTTATTTTTGGGTTATATTGCATGTGCTGGTGGTTTCCTCAGTAAAGGTCTAATTGGTGTCTTGGTTCCTGGCATGGTGATTTTACCTTGGGTGATTTACTGCAAAGAATGGAAAAAAATTCCTGCCCTGCTCAATCCATTTGGTATTTTACTGTTTACTCTTTTGGTTGGCCCATGGCTTTATCTAGCTCAGCAGCATTATCCAAACTTCCTGCACTATTTCTTTATTGAACAACAATTTGACCGTTTTAGCTCATCAGGTTTCAACAACAAACAGCCTTGGTTTTTCTATATCATCATTTTATTTTTCAGTTTTCTACCATGGCTGATGCTGACTGGATTTAAAGGCGTTAAGCAACATATTCGCACAGCCATCCCTTCACCGATTTTAGCTTTACTGCTATGGTGGCTAGTTTCAGTTCTTGTTTTCTTTTCAATTCCGCCATCTAAATTGGCAGGCTATATTTTACCTGTGGTTGCGCCACTGACTATTCTCATCACAGCATGGGTTCAGCAAGCTCTGATTCAACATAAAAATAAGTTACAACAACTTGGTTCATTTATTTTTATCACCCTCATTGGAATTGCAATCTTGGTTGCTCCACATGTGATTAAGGAGAATCATGGTTTTTATTTAGAACATATTGAATTTATTTCCACTATGGGGGCAATCCTGATCATTAGCCCGTGGATACTCTTTACTGTAAATAAAGCAGGGAAACTATCATTATTCCAAGCAACGGCTTGCAGTTTAATTATTCTTTGCTCCGTGATTCCTTTTGCTGTGCGCATATTTGATACCAAAACTAATCATGATCAGACTCAATTTCAGCAATATTTACATGGCAACACTCAACTGGTGTTTTACCACTACTATTTTTATGATCTGCCCTTTTTACTTGATCTTAAAACGCCAGTCTATTTGGTAAATAACTGGGATAATGTTGGCGGAGATAATTCTTCGGTTGAAATTAAAGATGGTCTATTATTTGAACCACAGTTAAAACGCTATTTATGGAATGATGCAGCGCTTGAACAGGCACTAAACAACAAACAACCATTGATTGTGATTAGTCGTCCGCATGATTTCAAACCTGCCGACCCTCATGTTAAGGTTCTACATCAGCGTAATTATGATGTTTTTATTTTTAATCAATAAGCTATAAAAAAAGAGGAAGCTTTTTGCTTCCTCTTCTTGTCTTTTTTGCAGACTTATTCGGCTGTCGTTTCTACCACAACTGCTTCTTCAGTCGACTCAATCACTTGATCTTCAATCAGTTCATCATCTTCAACAGCATCAATTGCTTCAACGCGAACCAGTGTTTCCGTTTCATCTAAACGAATCAAGCGGACACCTTGTGCATTTCGCCCAGTGGTTGCAACTTCAGACGCACGAGTACGCACCAAAGTACCACCATCAGAGATCAACATCAGTTCTTTGGTTTCATCAATCGCAACTGCACCGATCAACTCACCATTACGCTCTGAAGTTTTAATCGCGATGACACCCTTACCACCACGTTTTTTGGTTGGGAAATCATCGACTGGCGTACGCTTACCATAACCGTTGGCACAAGCACACAATACTTCACCTGTTGCAGGTACAACAACCAATGACACGATACGGCTGACAACACCTGAATCTGAAGATTCATCGCTATCCTCATTTTCATCATTGTCATTTTCAGCATCTTCGCTATCGAGTGCATTGGCAGCCAAGGCAACACGCATACCGCGGACACCTTTTGCTGTACGTCCCATCGCACGTACATCACTTTCTGCAAAACGAATCGCTTTACCTTCATTTGAGAACAGCATGATTTGCTGATTACCATCGGTAATCGCCACACCGATCAAGGTATCCTCATCATTCAATTCAATTGCACGCAGACCATTTGAACGAACATTACTAAATTGTTCCAGTTCAACACGTTTCACTGTACCTGAAGCTGTAGCCATAAACACATAATGGTTTTCTGGGAATTCAGTTAAAGGAAGAATTGCGGTAATTGTTTCATTGGCTTCAAGTGGCAATAGGTTGACCATTGGACGACCTTTTGCACCACGTGACGCTTGCGGAACTTCAAACACTTTCAAGCGATAGACTTTACCAACGTTCGTGAAGCACAGTACTGTCGCATGGTTCGATGCCACAATCAGATGTTGGATATAGTCATCTTCTTTCATCGAGGTTGCTGACTTACCACGACCGCCGCGACGCTGCGCCGCATAGTCAGACAATGGTTGAGTCTTCGCATAACCTGTCTTAGAAACGGTTAACACCACTTGTTCTTCAGGAATCAAGTCTTCACGGCAGAAATCAACGCGTGATTCAACAATATCTGTACGACGTGCATCGCCATATTGTTGCAAAATCAGCGCAAGTTCTTCTTTAATGACGTTCATCAACAAGTTAAAGTCATTGAGAATGGCTGTAAGTTCTGCGATTTGCCCCAAGATTTCACTGTATTCGGCATGCAGTTTGTCTTGTTCCAAACCTGTCAAACGGTGCAAACGTAATTCTAAAATTGCACTGACTTGAGTTGGTGACAGGCGATAAACTTGATCGTCTAAACCAAATGGACGACTTGGATCTTCACCTTCAATTTCGTCTGGACGAACTGAAATTGCGCCAGCTTTTTCAAGTAGTTCAACCACACCACCCGCAGCCCACTCACCTGCTTGCAAACGCTCACGTGCTTCTGCTGGATTTGCAGAAGTTTTAATGGTCTCAATAATGGCATCAATATTTGCCAATGCAACCGTTAAACCTTCCAAGATGTGACCGCGTTCACGTGCTTTACGCAATTCGAACATGGTACGGCGAGTCACAACTTCCTGACGGTGACGAATAAACGCTGCAATAATATCTTTCAGGTTCATTAATTTTGGTTGACCATTGTCTAGGCAAACCATGTTAATGCTGAACGAGTTTTCAAGCTGTGTATTCAAGAACAAGTTATTGACCACAACTTCCGCGTTTTCGCCACGCTTCAAGTCGATCGCAATACGCATACCATCTTTGTCAGATTCGTCACGTAATTCTGAAATACCTTCCAGTTTCTTTTCTTTGACTAACTCAGCAATACGTTCAATAACTTTTGCTTTGTTGACCTGATATGGAATTTCAGTAAAGACGATGGTAATACGACCTGTTTTCTCATCTTCTTCAAAATGGTACTTACCACGAATATGCAAACGACCTTTACCTGTACGGTAAGCATCCACAATGCCTGATTTACCGTAGATAATGCCGCCTGTTGGGAAATCTGGACCACTGATATGATCCATCAAACCTTCAATTGAAATATTTGGATTGTCTGCATAAGCAAGACAAGCATGAATCACTTCAGTCAAGTTGTGTGGCGCCATGTTAGTTGCCATACCGACTGCAATACCAGCCGCACCATTAATCAACAGATTTGGAACACGGGTGGGTAAAACTTGAGGAATACGCTCAGAGCCGTCGTAGTTGTCTTCCCAATCGACCGTATCTTTCTCAAGGTCTGCCAGAAGTTCATGAGCAAGTTTGGTCATACGGACTTCGGTATAACGCATTGCTGCTGCGCTATCCCCATCGATTGAACCAAAGTTACCTTGACCATCGACCAATTGGTAACGCAAGCTGAAATCCTGAGCCATACGTACGATGGTTTCATACACCGCAGAGTCACCATGTGGGTGATACTTACCGATGACATCACCCACCACACGGGCAGACTTTTTATAGGCTTTGTTATAGTCATTGCCTAACTCATGCATTGCATAAAGCACGCGACGATGAACAGGTTTAAGTCCATCTCTCACATCTGGCAACGCACGAGAGACAATCACGCTCATCGCGTAATCTAGATATGAATGCTTGAGTTCATCCTCAATGGCAATCGGTCGGATTTCCGATACGCTCATGCATACTCCTTATTGACAGATAGATTTTCTATCCGCTTTATGTCTTCAATCTTGCAAAATTTTAGTTCAAAAACTGAAACTAAAAATAAAAAATACAGCGAAAAATTATAGCACAAAGCACGATTCAACAGGGAGTTTTTACTATAAATAGATTGTTCTATTTTCTTGCAATATATAGAATTTAGAAGCTTTCTTAAAACTATAGCATCACTAAAAAGCCATGCAAAAATCCAAGAAAAATTACCAATATTACGTCTCCAAGAAAATGTTCAAACTCTACAATGACATGAATAATTATATGTTGGAGGGAGTCGAACGTTTATTATGCAAACAGCCTTTTTGCAATCATTTTTCTCAAATCATTATCCCGATTAAAAAAGAAGATCGAGAGAAGATTGATACTAATTTTATACAACAGTACATACTTTCTGAGCGCTTAAAATTTTTCCGAAAAACGGTTCACCAAACGCTCGACAAGACTCTACGCCCAATTGATAAAAATAGCATTTCATCCAAGCTTGAAGCTTTTAACCCTAGAAAATTTGAAGATTATATTCAACAACAGCTCAGTAATACGCTAAATACTTTAGAATCTACTCAAAATTTAGAGCAAACTTTCGCATGTGGTTTACATGGAGTAGCGTGGAAGCTGACTGATAATATTATGTTTATGAATCATGATTGGAACTTAAGCTTTCCTGCATGGGCATGTGAGCTATCATCACCCTACTTCCAACAAAATGCTTTAATCATGCAGCTCCCGTATGGTCTGGTTATCATGTCATTTGCTTACCCTCAAAAGTGAGCTCTCATAAAAAAACGCCCATTTGGGCGTTTTTTAGACTGAATTCAAAAAGAATTACAGCTTAGATACTAATTCAGGCACAACTTCGTTCAAGTCACCCACTAACCAGTAGTCAGCAACTCCGTTGATTGGTGCTTCTTCATCTTTGTTGATCGCAACGATCACTTTAGAATCTTTCATCCCTGCCAAGTGCTGAATTGCACCTGAAATACCCACAGCAATGTACAAGTCAGGTGCAACAATCTTACCTGTTTGACCCACTTGCATGTCGTTTGGTACAAAGCCTGCATCAACCGCTGCACGTGATGCACCTTGTGCTGCACCCAATTTGTCTGCCAATGGATCAAGCACCTTGTGGTAGTTTTCACCTGAACCCACACCACGACCACCAGATACCACAATGCGTGCTGCTGAAAGTTCTGGACGTTCAGTTTTTACGATTTCTTCTGTCACGAATTTCGATACACCAGCATCTTTCGCTTCACTTACCACTTCAACTGCCGCTGTACCACCTTCTGCTGCAACAGCATCAAATGCTGTGGTACGTACAGTCGCAACCACAATCGCTTCTTCTGATTGTACAGTCGCAATGGCATTGCCTGCATAAATTGGGCGTTTGAAGGTATTAGCAGATTCAACTGCAATAATGTCGCTGACCATGCTGACATCCAGTAACGCTGCAACGCGTGGCAAGATGTTTTTACCTGTAGTGGTAGCCGCTGCCAAAATATGGCTATAGCCTTTACCTAGATCTGCAACCAATGCAGCAATATTTTCAGCAAGTTGATGTGCATAGGCAGCATTGTCTGCCAATAGTACTTTGCTTACGCCTGCAACTTTTGCTGCTGCATCCGCAACGGCTTGTGCGCCTGAACCCGCAACAAGAACCGTGATGTCTCCACCAATTTGTTGTGCTGCTGCAACAACATTTAAGGTTGCGCCATTTAATGTCTGATTGTCGTGCTCAGCGATGACTAAAATACTCATGATGTTATCCCTGCCTTTTAGATCACTTTCGCTTCGTTTTTAAGTTTTTCAACAAGCTCATCGACTGATTTCACTTGTACGCCTGCTTGACGTTCTGCTGGAGCTTCAACTTTTAATGTTTTCAGTTTACTGCCCGTTGCTACGCCATAATCTGCTGGAGATTTAGTCTCAAGCGGCTTTTTACGTGCTTTCATGATGTTTGGTAGAGCCGCATAACGTGGTTCGTTCAAACGTAAGTCTGTGGTAATGATCGCAGGTAAGTTCAATTCAACGGTTTGCAAACCACCATCGATTTCACGAGTGACTTGGACTTTGTCAGCATCAACTTTCACTTCAGAGGCAAATGTTGCCTGACCTGCACCTAAAAGTGCTGCCAACATTTGACCGACTTGATTAGAGTCATCATCAATAGCTTGTTTGCCGAGCAAGATCAGTTGTGGTTGTTCTTGGTCTACGACACCTTTTAAGATTTTCGCAACTTCCAAAGCACCGATTTCATCAGCTGTTTCAACCAAGATACCACGGTCAGCACCAAGCGCCATTGAAGAACGGATTTGCTCCTGCGCTTCTTTTGCACCCACTGAAACCACGATGATTTCAGACACGGTGCCTTTTTCTTTCAAGCGAACCGCTTCTTCAACTGCGATTTCACAGAATGGGTTAATTGACATTTTTACGTTGGTTAAATCAACACCACTATTGTCCGGCTTAACGCGAACTTTAACGTTGGCATCTACCACACGTTTGACAGCAACAAGAGCCTTCATGTATTCCTCGGCTGTATTATCCAATGATCAAGGAGAAAAGTGCGATACTTTTCAGAAATTCGTTTTCGTTGCCTATCTTGCAATGCGTTTGGCATTTCGGTCAAGTCACAATTTTTTGACAAAGCCTGATTTTGCTTGAAAAATGTGAATTGATCAGTTCAAAGAAAAGTGCAGCGCGAGGTATTCTACCCTAGTTTTTAGATATTTTTAAAATAAAAAACAATGATTTAAAAAATAAAACTTATGAGTCATTTTCGCTTAAATTATTAGTTTTACTCATGATTGACATCAGAAATATCCACATCTATTGATAACAAAGACTGTAACCAGATCTCACATCAATGTCATAAATACAACATAACAGCTCATAAAAAATGCCAGCAAATGCTGGCAAGGGAAAATCAAAGAATTAGTGCGCCATCAACCATGTTGCAGCCAACATAATCATACTGGCTGAAGTCGCATCCACCCATTTTTGTTTGCTTTGATCAAAACCTGCTTTTTGGGTCGCTTTTGCCACAATAAATGACAAGGTGAGGTAAACAACAATACATGAACCAATAAAAATCAGAGATAAGAGCAAACCTTCAACCACTGGATTGCCTTTGCTATGCATAAATTGCGGCAAGATTGCAAAATAAATCAGCATCACTTTAGGATTCAATAATGATGTCAAAAAGCCTTTACGAATCGGATTATGCGTCTGCGCAGCTTGTAAACGAATTCCTTTACTATTGAACGCTGAACGAAACAATTGAATCGAAATATAAATCAAATAGGCAATTCCAAAGAAACGAATTGCATTAAACAACATTGGATAAGACACAATAATCGCTGAGATACCAAGCGCTACCAGAACAGAATGGACTAAATATCCAGAACATACGCCAAATGTCGCCATCATACCTGACTTAAAATCTTTACCCATGACTTGTGAAAGGACAAATAACATATCAGGTCCAGGAGTCAACACCAGTGGAATCACCGTGATCGCAAAAAGGGTAAAATCAGACATCGCTTGCGCCTTCATCAGCAGCTAAATAAAGTGGCGCTATTATTGAGAAAAACGCATCAAATAGGATTGCAAATATTCTATAATTAAATCATTTTTTCGAATTAAATTCTAATTTATGAAACAAATTAATAAATCAGTTTCAATAAAGCTCGATCGTATCGATAAAAATATTATTTTGAATTTACAAAAAAATGGGCGTATTCAAAATAACGACCTTGCCAAAGCGGTAGGACTCTCTCCGTCGTCTTGTTTACGGCGTGTGAAGTTACTTGAAGAGGTCGGTGTAATTCGTGGCTATACCACTTTGGTTGATCCTCAAAAGGTTGGATTTTCTTTGATTTTGTTTTCACGAATTTGGCTGATCGGTCAAGATGCCGAAACCATTGACTGTTTTATCGAAGCCATGAAAGAGCTTCCTCAAGTCATGGAATGCTATATTATTCTAGGCGAGTGCGATGCCATGCTCAAAGTGGTGGTGCCTGACCTCGAAAGTTACCGTAAATTTCAGTCCAGCCACCTCACCAAAAAAAATGGCATTACCAGTGTCAAAACAGATTTACCGAGCCAGTTTATTAAACAAAGCTATCAACTTCCTTTAGATGAATACTAAGTTTTACTTTTGTGCGCGTGGGTGTGCTCGATCATAACTTTGTGCAAGATGTTCAAAATCCAAATGGGTATAGATTTGCGTGGTATTCAAATTACTGTGACCCAACATTTCCTGAATACCACGTAAATCTCCACTTGAAGACAACAAATGACTTGCAAAACAATGGCGCAGCAAGTGTGGATGCAAATCAGCATTTACCCCTGCACGTTGTGCTTGTGCTTTTACCCGATTTTCAATTTGACGAGGCGTTAATGCTCCGCCACGCTGCGAAATAAATATGGGGTCTGTTGCACGAATCACATGCCCAACCCAAATGGCATAAACTTTAAACCATTGTTGCAAACTCGTTTTGGCTTTCTCCCCAAAAGGCACTACACGAGTTTTATCGCCTTTACCTGTAACACGCAGCAGCAGTCGTTCAAAATCTAAGTCATGTACACGTAATGCCTGCAACTCAGCAAGACGCAAACCACTGGAGTAAAGTAGTTCCAGCATTGCTTTATCGCGCAACCACAATTGTTGCTCTACAGGTTTTTCAGGTGCAGGCTGCTCTAAAATTTGAAGAATGGTTTCTACATCTAATAGCCCCGGCAAAGCCCGAGGTTGACGTTTGAGTTGAAAATCTTTACTTGGGTTTTGAACAATATAATCTTGCTGCTCAACCCATTGCATAAACTGCCGAATTGAACTCAACATACGCTGTAAACTACTACTCGCCAGTTTTTGATATTCGACTTTTTCAGATAAATATTCTCGTAAATCAGATGCTTCTATTTGATTTAAATCCAGTTTTTTACGCTGGCAAAAATGCAGAAAATCAGTGACATCACGCGCATAAGCAGACAAAGTATGTGCTGACTGTTGTTGAATTTTACGCGAATTCAACCAGACTGCTAACAGCTCAAAAGCATCCATTTTACCCATTCCAATCAGGAAAAAATTCGAGACAATACACCACGGCGTTTTTGCGGCTGCTCCCGCAAGTAAAAAGGCGTAGTTTCTTGGCAAAAATACTCACTTAAATTATCTGTTTGTTGCTCATCAATAATGGTCAGATCAACAGGAGTAGGTTGATCCAAACTATCAAAAGCGACTTGCCCCGCCTGCTGAATCAGCTGTTCCAGTTGTTGTTCTGAATCTAATTTCAATCCAATAATCAGGGTGGGAGCCTGATCACGCTGTGGGTTAAACATTGTTGCCAAATAGGCTGCTTGTACTTGTGGCTTAGTTTGAAAAAATTTCTGCAACTGCGTCACCATTTGATATGGATAATCTGTCGGTTGCCCCAGTAAAACTTCGGTATCCTGCTCAACCTCATAACGCTCGACCTGCCCCATATCAATATCTAGCAGGTGCTGAATTTCCTTGGGTGTAAACTCTTTACCATAAGGAGATAAAGGATTAAGCACCAAAGTGTCCCCCAACGTCATTTCAAAAAAATCACGGGTGGGCAAATACAGGTAGCTATGCTCTTCTTGTATAGATTGCTGCAAAGTTTGTAATGACAAGAAAAATGGTAACGCTTCCGTTCCATCTGCCTTCTGCCATTTTTGCAACTGCAACTGATCACCTTGTTGTAAATGCACTTGTTCCGTCTTGGTCGACTGTGTGCGGTGGGTTGTCCCCAAACAATAAATATGCCCATTCAACAGTTGCTGTAAAAATTGTGGACGATAAGCAGGTTCTTGGGCGGCTTGTTGTAATAGTTGCTCAAGCTGTTGCTCAGACTCAAAATTTGACATTATTGGATACTCAACAGTGAGATTTTTTAATTGACCACAGTATGAAAAA
This sequence comes from Acinetobacter sp. ME22, assembly GCF_022012315.1. NCBI lineage: Bacteria > Pseudomonadati > Pseudomonadota > Gammaproteobacteria > Moraxellales > Moraxellaceae > Acinetobacter > Acinetobacter sp. ME22. The sequence continues at coordinate 14,498 of NZ_JAKLTL010000017.1, read as the reverse complement.
CTTCAACCGCATAATAAAGCCAACAATTTTTTGTTTATAATATCAATACCTATTTTGATATAGGTTTGTTAAATCATGATACTTTTAAAAAAGCATTAACCCTCACTTTATTTCTCGAGAATGGTGCATTATGAATTTTTTAATGTGGTTAAAATCACTTTTTGGGGCAAAACAGCACACCAACTCTAGACAAGCAGCTCAAGCCAGTCTTGCTATCGATTTAGAAACAACAGGTGCAACCCAACCACAAAAAATTGCCTACTACTCAAGTCTTGTCGAACACTTACAACAAGATCATCAACATTTGATTGGACTGTATTCAGCGGTACTTCAGAGTATTGAACACACTCAATACACACAGATTGCTTCTCAACTTGAGCAATTTAAATCTGATTTTCATGCCCATTTACAGGCAGAAAATATCAAGCTCTATGGCTTTTTAGAACAAAGTCTTGCACATCAAACTGAAGAGTTTAAACAAATGCGTCAATACCGCCGAGAAATGCGCAGTATTGAAAGTGTCGTCAATAAATTTTTAAGTTATTGGATTGAAAGCCGTGTAGATGCTGAAAATATTCAACAATTTATTCAGGAGTTTCAGCAGATTGGGGCAGCGTTAGTCAAACGTATTGAAAGTGAAGAAAATGCACTGTATCCCATGTATCAAGACTATGTGACATCTTAAAATCTAAACACTGCAAACCAAATCAAGGTTTGGTTTGCAGTGATAAAGTTCTAGCCTTGGAAGTAACGTAAATCAAAACGCCCTTCATAGACATTGGCTGTTGGACCTGTCATCCAGACCACATCACCTTCACGCCAAGCCAGATGTAATGAGCCACCCGCAAGTTGAATTTCAACTTCATTACCTAGCAGACCACGGCGCATACCACTGACTGCTGCAGCACATGCACCCGTACCACATGCCAAAGTTTCACCTACACCGCGTTCAAACACGCGTAAACGCGCATGTTTTTCATCGACGATTTGCATGAAGCCTGCATTGACACGTTCAGGGAAACGGACATGTGATTCAATTTGTGGGCCAAGCGTAGCCACATCTGCGGTCAGTACATCGGGCACAATCGTGACTGCATGCGGATTCCCCATATTCACCACATCAATCAAAATATTTTGATTATTGGCGAGGTCAAGGCGATACAGTTCCTCTTGTTCTTCAGCAAGAAATGGAATTTCTTGAGGCAAGAACTTCGGATAACCCATGTTGACGCGAACCCAACCATTTGGCCCAAGTTCAGGCTCAACAATGCCTGCTTTGGTTTGCACCTTGATTTTGGTTTTATGTGTCAGTTGTTGCTCATGGACGAAACGCGCAAAACAACGCACGCCATTGCCACATTGTTCAACTTCAGAACCATCTGCATTGAAAATACGGTATTTGAAGTCAACATTTGGCAGATCAGGTGGTTCAACAATCAACAACTGATCAAAGCCTATACCAAAATGACGATGTGCCATTCGCTGAATGGTAGTCGCATCAAGATAGGCACGTTGACGAATCAGATCGATCACCACAAAGTCATTGCCCAGACCATGCATTTTAGTAAATTCTAACAACATCAAATTATTCCTCAGGCAATAAACGCTCTCTTTCCCATAGAGATTCTATGCTTTCACGTTCACGAATTAAATATGCCTTGTCACCATCGACCATAACTTCAGCAGCACGACCACGAGAGTTATAGTTTGAACTCATGACAAAGCCATATGCACCTGCACCTAACACAGCTAATGTGTCATTTTGTTGCAGTGCCAACTCGCGGTCTTTACCTAAGAAATCACCTGTTTCACAGATTGCACCAACAATATCCCATGTTTTGCTTTCTGTATCTTGACGAGGCGTTACTGCCTGAATATCCATCCATGCTTGGTAAAGTGATGGACGAATCAAGTCATTCATGGCTGCATCAACAATCGCAAAGTTGCGGTGATTGGTTGGTTTAAGCAAATCGACTTTGGTGAGTAATACACCCGCATTGGCACTAATGCTACGACCTGGCTCCATATAGACTTTTAAACCCAGTTTTTCCAAGGCTGGACGCATCGCATTGGCATACTCTGCGGCTGTTGGTGGAACTTCATCATTATAAGTCACACCCAAACCACCACCGATGTCGATGTGTTTAAGTTCAATGCCTAACGCTTTGAGTTGCCCAATCATCAAAATCATACGATCCAGTGCGTCGACAAACGGTTGAGTTTCTGTCAACTGTGAACCGATATGACAATCAATTCCCACAATCTCTAAATGCGGCAAGCTGTGTGCATATTGATACGTTTCAAACACGCTGTCACTTGGAATACCAAACTTGTTTTCTTTTAAACCCGTTGAAATATATGGATGTGTTTTCGCATCGACATCTGGGTTCACACGCAATGAAATCGGGGCTTTTTTGCCTAAACGTGCTGCCACTTTTTCAATACGGTCAAGTTCTGCATAAGATTCGACATTGAAACATGCAATACCAACATTTAATGCTGTCTCAATATCCGCTTCAGATTTACCTAAGCCTGAGAAGACCACCTTATTTGGGTTACCGCCTGCCGCCAAAACACGTGCAAGCTCACCACCTGTGACAATATCAAATCCCGCACCCAACTTTGCCAAAACATTTAACACAGCTAAATTTGAGTTTGACTTCACCGCAAAGCAAATTTGATGATCGATATAACCAAATGCCTGATCAAGATCTAAATAATGCTTTTCAAAACTGGCTTTTGAATACACATAAAGCGGTGTAGAAAATTGCTGTGCAAGCTGTTCCAAAGAACATTGTTCAGCATGCAAAACCCCTTGGATACGGGTAAAACTCATGATAAATCCTTAAAATTACTGAACTTCAGAAGATGGTGTAGATGTTGATGTATGGACTTCAGATGCAGCTTTTGGCTGTTCTTTCGGATGGTAAAGCAGATATTTTGGACGAGTGTCCAAGTGTGGATCGTTCGGTAACTGTAAATCTCCCGCCTGACCACAACCGACCAAGCTGAGACCTGTCACCACCAAGCTGATCACGGCAATCATTTGACGCATCATAGACATCACCTGTATATAAACTGAAAAGCAGTATACCTTGAACCCTGTTCCGACCAAAGTATTTCTAAATAAAAAACGCCAGTTTAAAACTGGCGTTGACTACTAGTGTTTACTCACTTTCTTCGGTCTAAAGAACAAATATCCGATCAGCAAAATCAAGAACCAGATCGGGCTGACCTTGAGCGCTTTTAATGTATCAGGCTCTAAAGACAAAACATAAATCATCCCGATAAAGAAGATAATCACCACCCAACATGTCCACAAACCACCCGGCAATTTGAACTTGGACTGCCGATGTAATTCAGGACGGGTTTTATAGTAATTGATGTAACTCCAAATAATGATCAGCCAAACACAGATAAACAATACAGTTGATAACGTGGTCGCAAGTGTAAAAGCTTCTACGGTATTCGGAACAAAATATTGAAGCGCTGCGCCACCCAACAAACAAAATGCTGAAAAATACAACGCATTGGCAGGCACCAAACGCGGACTTAATTTACCGAATAGTTTTGGCCCTTGCCCTTCACGTGACAAACCAAATAGCATGCGACTGGTGGAAAACACACCACTGTTCATGGATGACATGACTGAAGAGAGTACCACCAAATTCATAATAATTGCGGCAGCGGCAATCCCTGCATGACTAAACAAATTTACAAATGGGCTGACATTCGGATTAATTCTGTCCCACGGCGTGACAGACATCACAATGGTGAGTGCAAAAACATAAAAGATGATGATACGGATCGGAATCGAATTGACGGCTTTGGGTAAATTACGCTCAGGATCATGTGTTTCTGCTGCGGTTGTACCAACAAGCTCGACACCAACAAAGGCAAAAATTGCAATTTGAAAACCTGCTAAAAAGCCAGTCATTCCTGTTGGAAAAAATCCGCCATTCGCCCAAAGATGGGTGAAGGAAGCCACTTCACCTGTTGGCGAGGTAAATCCTGTAAAGATCATCCATAGCCCAACCGCAATCAGCACCACAATCGCAATAATTTTGACTAAGGCAAACCAGAATTCCATTTCCCCAAATAGCTTTACGGTCACGAGATTCAATCCCATGATAAAGAAAATAGAAGCAGCACAAATCAGCGCACCTTCGGCAGGGCTAAATGGCTGACCTCCATTAAAAAACTGCAAATAGTTGATAATTGCCGATAAATCAGCAATCCCAATGGTGATCCAGCACAGCCAATACGTCCAACCCACAAAATAACCTGCCCAAGGGCCAATTAAATCTGTAGAGAAATCAATAAATGACTTATAGCTTAAATTGGAAAGCAGTAACTCGCCTAAAGCCCGCATCACAAAAAACACCATCAAGCCAATAATCATATAAATGAATAAGATCGATGGCCCTGCAAGGCTAATGGTTTTACCCGAACCCATAAAGAGTCCTGTACCGATGGCACCACCTATGGCGATCAGTTGTAAGTGTCTGTTAGATAAGCTTTTACTTAATTCAGGTGTGTCTTGATTCGACATCTTGATTCATATCTCCTAATAGATGGTGAGTCTATTAGCTAACTTCAAAATCATCGAACATTCTCAGATATCACTAAGTACTATGGTTTTGATTATTTTTTAGCTAACAAATGTATTTTGATCAATAAGTTACTTCATCAAAATCGCGCCCATCATACGAGCATGAAACTGTAAGCACAATCAAACTAAAGTTGTCTTGAATGCACTATTAACGTGCAAAAACATAAAAAGGAGAGTGATCAACACCCTCCTTTTTATAAAATCATCCGATTTTATTTTTTGTTTTTCAACTTTTCTTCCCAGAAAGTTGCACCACGAATACCCAATTTTACAGGATCAAAAGTATATTCATTATCTTTGACACCCGCTTTTTGTTGTTCTTCGTAATCTCGTAATGCTTTAATGGTTGGTTTATATAAGAAGTAGGTAATGATAATACCAACAATATTAATCCAAGCCATTAAACCAACACCAATATCACCGATACCCCAAATATAACCACTCGCATTTAAAACACCATATGCGACTGAAACCATAATGAAGCATTTCGTGATAAATAATAGTGATGGCATTTTAGTAATATAACTTAAATAAGTAATATTGGTTTCAGCAATATAGTAATACGCAATAATTGTGGTGAATGCGAAGAAGAATACTGCAACTGCAACAAACAATTCACCGAAGCTACCAAACATGGTACTTACTGCCATTTGTGTAAATGCAGGAGAACCGATTTCTGTCGCTGCTGCTACATTTTGAACAATAAAATGACCTGCATCTAAAGTCCCTTGAACATTATATTTACCAGTAATCAGAATCATAAATGCTGTTGCTGAACAAACAAATAATGTATCGATATAAACTGAAAATGCTTGAACGAAACCTTGTTGAGCAGGGTGGCTGACTTCTGCTGCTGCTGCTGCATGTGGACCTGTACCTTGGCCCGCTTCATTTGAATACACACCACGTTTTACCCCCCAACCAATTGCAGCGCCTAAGCCTGCCATAGGAGTAAACGCATCTGTGAAGATTAATTTAATCACACCAGGTAATTCATGAATATTTGCAATCACAATAATCACAGCCATTGCAATATAACCAGCTGCCATAAATGGAACAACATACTCTGCAAAGTTTGCAATCCGTTTAATTCCACCAAAAATAATGACTGCAAGTAAAATAACAATAAATGCTAAAGCAAATAACTTGTATAAACCCACATCACCAAAAACAATTGCGCCTTCACCTGTAATTTGAGTCACGGCTTTACCAACAGCATTCGCCTGTACACCTGGTAAGAACAAACCACAAGACACAATTGCACCAATAGCAAATACGATTGCAAGCCAGCGTTGACCTAAGCCACGATCAAAGTAAAAAGCAGGTCCGCCACGGTACTGCCCTTGATACTCAACTTTATAAATTTGACCCAACGTTGATTCAACATAGGCGGTACTTGCACCTAAAAATGCAACTGCCCACATCCAAAACACGGCACCAGGACCACCAAAACCAATGGCTGCAGCAACGCCTGCAATATTACCTACACCAACACGTCCCGATAATGAAACGGCTAGTGCCTGAAATGATGAAATCCCTTGTGCTGAAGAAGCTCCCGTAAACAGAAGGCGAACCATTTCTTTAACATGTCTGACTTGTACAAAACGGGTTAGGATTGAAAAAAACACCCCCGCCCCTAAACATAAATAAATGAGAGCCTTACTCCAAACGACCCCATTGATCCAATCAACAATTTCTGCTGCATTCATAAAATCATCCTTTTGCTTATTATTAAAAATATGTCATTACATATTTTTTTAATCCGTTAAATCAGCAATATTTGTGCCATCCATATTCCTACTCTAAAATCCGAAATTCTAGAAAAAATAGGCTCCATTCCATATTTTCAAAGAGATTGCAAACCTATTAACTCATCTTTTCTCACCATAAGAAAATTTATCTATTTTATAAACTCAGGATCATGATGAAAAATGATCAGAATGATATTAAGCTCCGTCATTCTTTTTCGACCTCACTTAAATGCACTCATTTGAGTCTATTCTTGTTAGTTTTGTGAGTAAAGTCATAAGAATGAACAAACAATACAGAAAATAAATAAATTACTTCATTATTCACTTTTTAAATTAAAAGAAATGCACACATTTAGTGCCTTAAATTTCAATCGCAATCATAAAAAATTTAACATCTCATAAATTTGAACAATAAAACACCAAATAAGTGCATAAATAATAATTTTTAAATATTCATACAAGAAAAATGGATTGAATGATTATTTTTTAGCACCAAAATAAAACAATAAATAAAATCGCACCAAATTAATTCACTTTAATACAACCCTATAAAACTAAAACCCTCTATAAAGAGGGTTTTAGTTTATTCAGATCATGAATGCTTACTTTTTCTTTTTAAACATATAACCAATACCCAAGATCAACAACCACAATGGGCTGATTAATAGAGATTGGCGAGTATCTGGCTCAAGAACCAAAATACCAATTGTAAAGATAAAGAATACAATCACAACGTATGACATAAATACGCCACCAGGCATCTTAAATGTCGATTTTTCATGCAATTCAGGACGTTGTTTACGGTACTGAATATAGTTCACCATAATGATGATCCATACCGATACAAACAGAATAACTGAAAGAGTCGTTGCTAATGTAAATGCAGTAATGGTATCTGGTACGAAGAACTGAAGTACTGCACCCCCCATGATACATGCACACGAGAACATCAAACCGTTAGCAGGAACTGCACTTTTTGACAATTTGCCCAATTTTTTCGGTGCTTGGTCATCTTTTGCTAGACCGTACAACATACGGCTTGTCGAGAAAATACCACTGTTCATTGAAGACATTACTGAAGACAGCACCACCAAGTTCATGATGACCGCTGCAGTTGGAATACCTGCCATTAAGAACAATTCAACGAATGGGCTCTTGTTTGGTACAACGTGATTCCAAGGAATCACTGACATAACAACAGTCAATGATAAAACATAGAACAAAATGACACGAACAGGAATCGCATTCACTGCTTTTGGCAAGTTAATATGCGGATCTTTCGCTTCTGCTGCTGAAGTCCCGACAAGTTCCACCCCAATAAATGCAAAGATCGCAATTTGGAAACCTGCTAAGAAACCTTCAAACCCTTTCGGGAAAATCCCGCCATGTGACCAAATATTACTTAATGCTGCTACATCGCCATTTGGTGATTGATAGTGTGTAAAAATCATATACGCACCAGCAAAAATTAAGGCAATAATTGCAACAATCTTAACAATCGCAAACCAGAATTCAGTTTCCCCAAATAAACGCACTGTCATCAAGTTCAAAAGCATTAAGAAAAGTACACAACCCGCGCTAATTAACGCCTGTCCACCGGGAGTGAACTGCATATCTGGTGGGAGCCAGAAGCTTAAATAGTTAATTACCGCAGTTAAGTCAGCCATACCTGTCAGTACCCAGCCAACCCAATACGTCCAACCTACATAAAAACCCGCTTTTGGTCCGATCAAGTCATAAGACATGTCGACAAAAGATTTGTATTGCAAGTTAGACAGGAGAAGTTCACCTAATGCACGCATTAGGAAGAAAACCATAATACCAATAATAAAATAAATTAATAAAATCGATGGGCCTGCCAAAGAGATCGTTTTACCTGATCCCATGAACAAACCTGTGCCAATGGCACCCCCAATTGCGATTAACTGCAAGTGACGGTTACTCAAATTACGTTGTAATTCGTGATGAGCATCGTCAGGTGCGTTAACTTCATTTAGCTCGTTAAAACTCATTGATGATTATCCATAACAGAGTTGCTACAACGAGTAGCAATTAACATTCCAACTTCAGAAGAAGAAGCTTAAAAAACAAACATACGGTAAAAAAACCGTCCCCAAAATAAACAGCCCTAAAAAATAAAGCATATACCATGCAAGATCAGCTCCATGATCTCGAGTGTTTTTTATCAGATGAACGTGATAATGTTAAGCCCCTTTTTAAATTTTTTTTATATAAAAAAGCGCTAAGTCATGAGTAAAGTAAAAACAACCTATCGATGTGAACAGTGTGGAACAGATCATTCTAAGTGGGCTGGACAATGTTCTGAGTGTGGCGAATGGAATAGTTTACTTGAAATTCGACTTGAACCCAGTGTTCCACATCGAGGAAAATCACCATCATTTTCAGGTGGTTATGCAGGACAATCCGCACAAATCACCACACTCAATCAAATTTCGATTTCTCATGAAACTCGCCTTGCAACAGGAATTAGTGAATTTGATCGGGTTTTGGGTGGTGGTTTAGTCACTGGATCTGTTGTGCTGATTGGTGGTGATCCCGGCATTGGTAAATCAACCATTTTATTACAGACCGCCACACACATGGCGAGTCATAAAAATGCAGCACTTTATGTCACAGGTGAAGAATCTTTGTCACAAGTTGCCCTCCGTGCGCAACGTCTAGAGCTTCCTACTGCACAACTTAAAGTGATGGCTGAAACCTGTGTAGAGCGAATTTGTGAAGTCTTGGCACAACAACGCCCAGCCGTTGCCATTTTAGACTCTATTCAAACCTTATATACAGAAACCCTGCAATCTGCCCCTGGCGGAGTCTCCCAAATTCGTGAATCTGCGGCACTGTTGACTCGCTTTGCTAAAAATAGTGGTACAGCATTATTTATTGTAGGTCACGTCACCAAAGAAGGTGCTTTAGCAGGGCCTCGCGTTCTTGAGCACATGGTGGACTGCGTTCTGTATTTTGAGGGTCAATCCGATTCGCGCTATCGAATGATCCGTGCTGTTAAAAACCGTTTCGGTGCCGTCAATGAACTCGGTGTTTTTGGTATGACCGATAAAGGTCTACGTGAAGTTGCCAATCCTTCAGCAATTTTCTTAAGCCGTTATGATGAAGCCATTTCGGGTTCGGTGGTCATGATCAGCCGAGAAGGCACACGTCCGTTATTGGTTGAAGTACAAGCATTAGTTGACGATGCACAAGGACAACCGCGTCGTGTAGCGCTAGGTTTAGAACAAAATCGTTTAAATATGCTACTGGCAGTGATGCACCGTCATGGTGGGGTACAAACCAATGGTCAAGATGTTTATGTCAATATCGTGGGTGGTTTGAAAATTACTGAAACTGGTTCAGATTTAGCAGTACTCCTCGCTTGTGCTTCAAGTTTACGGGGTAAAGCCTTGCCTCAACAGTTGGCAGTTTTTGGTGAAGTTGGCTTATCAGGTGAAATCCGTCCCGTACCCAATGGGCAGGAGCGCCTTAAAGAAGCAGCGAAACATGGCTTTAAATATGTGATTTTACCTCGAGGTAATGCACCACAAAAACCTATTGAAGGTGTGCAGGTCATTGCTGTTGCTCGTTTGCATGAAGCTTTACATGAAGCAATGCAACTGTGCGAATAATTTTACCTTTAGGTAAAAAATTAAGACTTTATAGCGATAAGTTAAGCCTCACTTTTTCAAACAGATTGGACACATTCACCCACAGCAAAATTACGTGTTTACTATTGAAATTCAAGATCAACAGCCGCATAAATGCAATGCAAAATTTAGCGTTACATAGGAAAATGACATGAACACACGTCAACGTGGCTTAGTTGCTACGCTTTTAATGGCAACATTGTTGGCTTCACCGTTCGTTGAGGCCAAACGTGCAGGTGGTGGACGTAGCCACGGCATGACCCGTTCTGTTGCACCAAGTCAGTCATACCAACAACAGTCACCGTCCTACCCAACATCACCAACACCTGTCACAACGCAGCAGCAAAAATCAGGTTCAAACCTCGGTAAAATGGTTGCTGCGGGTGCAGCAGGTGCGGCAGTTGGTGCTTTAGCAACCCATGCTTTAGCAAATGACAACAACGGCAACGCAGCGAGTCACCCACAACAAGCTCAAACAGAACAAAAATCTGGTATTCCAAGCTGGATTTGGTTCATTCTGCTCGCTGGGATTGGTTTCTTTATTTATCGCAAATTGAGCGCTAAGAAATCAAATAACACCAATCCTTACGCTCCAAATCAAAATGGTACGCCTTTTACAGGGCAACCACAGACAAACAGCAACAATACCAACATCTTCGGTCAAAATGTTGGTGGTGGTTATAGTCATAATCCAAGCCCACAAACAGGTTTTGGTGGTGCATATACCAATAGCGGCAGCCAGTTACCTGATGGTACTGAGCCAGCAGCATTTTTACGGATTGCACGCCAGCGCTTCAACCATATTCAATCGGTCAATAGTGCAAGTAATGTTGAAGAAATTCGCCGTTATTTAACACCTGAACTTTATAACTCCATGTATCAAGACATCATGGCAAACCGTGATCAAGATGTTGCTGAATTTAGTAACCTCAATGCTATGGTTGCAGGCTCAGCCACTGAAAATGGTCAATACATTATCAGTGTTCGTTTTACAGGTACTGTTTCTGAAGATCTAAACAGTATTCCACAACCATTTACTGAAGTTTGGCACTTTGTAAAACCAGCAGGCTCTCAGCAAGATTGGTTGGTTGCAGGGATTCAAGTCGAAAACTAAGTTTTGGTTGCAAAAAAAATCAGTTGCGAGCAACTGATTTTTTTTATTTTAACGTTTAGGCAGTGGAATATATTGTGTATTGGTATTTTTCACTTTACGCTCTCCCACCTGCACAGCAACATCGACAGGTTTACCCTTCCGTTCAATTGAGAGATGAATCGTACTATTCGGTGCTTGTAAAGCAACATAATTAATCAGATGTGATGCAGATGTAATTTGCTGCTGATTCACCTTTAAAATACTATCTCCAATCTGTACACCTGCTTTTGCAGCAGGGCCATTTGCCAAGACACCCGCCACAGTAACACCAGTATTGATATTCGCAGACTGCCAATCAGCATCTTGTTTAGGTGGCATCAAGCTAATTCCCAACCAACCACGCACCACACGACCATCTTTCAAAATCGCATCAAATACCTGTTGGCAAATTTTGGCTGGAATCGCAAAACCAATCCCCAATGAACCACCCGATTGCGAAAAAATTGCGGTATTAATACCGACCAGATTCCCAGCAACATCAATCAGCGCACCACCTGAATTACCAGGGTTAATCGCTGCATCGGTCTGAATAAAGTCCTCATAAGTGTTAATTCCTAAATCAGAACGACCTGTGGCGGAGATAATTCCCTGTGTCACGGTTTGACCCACACCAAATGGATTACCAATTGCCAAAACGACATCACCAACTTCATTACCACTCAATTTAAATGGCACAACAGGCAGATGATCTAAATCAATCTTAATGACAGCTAAATCGGTATCAGGGTCAGTCCCGACCACTTTTGCATCGGCACGACGACCATCTTTTAACGCCACAACAATATGTTCTGCCTGTGCAATCACATGATTATTGGTCAGGATATATCCATCTGCACGTACAATAACGCCTGAGCCAAGGCTATTTTCATTTTTCTTCAACTGTTCATTATTACGATCACCAAAGAATTCACGAAACACTGGATCTTTTAATAATGCATGATCTGTAGGATTTACTTTCTGTGTGGTAAAAATATTCACAACAGCAGGTGCAGCCACTTTTACTGCAGCACTATAAGATTGCACTGCACCTTTTTGATCATGCTGCACCAATGTTTGCTGTTTTTCAGAAGGCATAGCAACACCATCTGCGGCAACCACCACTTTAGGTTGTTGAGTTTTTTGCCAAAAAATAAAGCCAGCAATTACAAAAATTAATAAAATCCATGGCAACCATGTCAAGGTTTTGCGCACGTTATCATCCTCTATCGGGTATTTTCTTTCATCAAATCGAAAAGTATTGAAGTGAGCATTGTAAAGTGAAATATCTTGTAAAAATTAAAAACTTCATAGGGTTTTGTCTAGCTTTAGTTACAATAACTGTGATCGATATCACAACTATCTTTACAATAATCAAGCTCCAAGTTAGCTTGAATCAGGATTTTTTATGGCGCAATTACAAGATATTTTAACGTGGTGTGAACAAACTTTATTGGTGAATGAGTTTAAAGATTACGCACCCAATGGCTTACAAATCGAAGGTAAATCTGAGGTTAAAAAAGTACTTTGCGCTGTCACAGCCTCTTTAGATGCCATTGAAGCCGCAGTCGAAGCAGAAGCCGATTTGTTGCTAGTACATCATGGTTATTTTTGGAAAGGCGAACCTGCACCAATTACAGGCATGCGCGGGGCGCGGATTAAAAAGCTGATTCAGCATGATATTTCCTTGCTCGGCTATCATTTACCTTTAGATGCACATCCAAGTTTGGGGAACAATGCTGCGATTGCGGAACTTCTCAAACTGCAAAATATTCAAGCTCTCAACCCAAATGATCGTCATCCAATTGGCAATATTGGCTTTCTAGAACAACCGATTTCAGCCGAAGCCTTTAAACAGCAACTTTCTGAAGTTTTTGCCCGCGAGATTATTCATCTCCCCGCACAAAACAGCACGATTCAAAAAATTGGTTTTTGTACTGGTGCAGCACAAGACTTTATTACTCAAGCCGCAGAACAAGGCTGTGATGCCTATATTTCTGGTGAAGTCAGTGAGCGTACTTTTTATGAAGCACGCGAGCTAGGAGTGCACTACTTTGCTTGTGGCCATCATGCGACTGAACGCTACGGCGTACAACGACTTGCTCAAGCATTAGCAAAACAGTTTGACATTGAGACCATTTATTATGAACAGCACAATCCGATTTAAATGATATCTAAATCAGATTGAAAGAATTGTCATTCAGACAAACTGGACGTATATTGTATTTCATTGTTTATCAACCACGTTTTTTGTTGAAAAATACATTAAACTAGTGACACAAAATTTTCCAACCCAGCTCATGCAAGGAACGAAAGATGACAACCATTACTTTACCAGCATTACCATACGCATATGATGCGCTTGAACCACATATCTCAAAAGAGACTTTAGAATTCCATCACGACAAGCATCACCAAACTTATGTGACTAACCTGAATAACCTCATCAAAGGCACTGACCTTGAAGGTAAATCTTTAGAAGAAATCATCCTTGCAAGCGCTGGCGATGCATCTAAAGCAGGTGTTTTCAATAACGCTGCTCAAGTTTGGAACCACACATTCTACTGGAATTCTATTGCACCAAACGGTGGCGGTAAACCTACTGGCGCAATCGCTGCAAAAATCGATGCTGCATTTGGTTCTTACGAACAATTTGCTGAACAATTTGCTGCTGCAGCAACAACTCAGTTCGGTTCTGGCTGGGCTTGGTTGGTTGCAGACAAAGTCAATGGCGATCTTTCTATCGTAAAAACTTCAAATGCAGACACTCCACTTGCACACGGTCAAGTTGCTGTATTAACAATTGATGTTTGGGAACACGCTTACTACATCGACTACCGCAATGCTCGTCCTAAATACATCTCTACTTTCCTAGAAAGCCTAGTAAACTGGGATTATGCAAATGCGAAACTTGCTGGCGAAGCTGCAGGCGTAGAAAAATAAGTTTTTTATAAAACTTAAAAAAAGGCGTCATCTGACGCCTTTTTTATGCTTCAAATACTCACCATCTTGGTTTCCAAACAGAAAAATGGTTATTAATCCAACAAATAAATTTATTTTTGATTTTTGACTTGACCTCACTGTCAGTAATCCATAGAATGCGCTTCAGATTCTCCAATAGCTCAGTCGGTAGAGCGACGGACTGTTAATCCGCAGGTCCCTGGTTCGAGCCCAGGTTGGAGAGCCACTATTCTTCCATAGCTCAGTCGGTAGAGCGACGGACTGTTAATCCGCAGGTCCCTGGTTCGAGCCCAGGTGGAAGAGCCAAGATTCGAAAAGCCCAACATCACACATGTTGGGCTTTTTTTTGGGCAAAAGAAAACCATAAAAATAAAAAAGCAGTCTGATCAGAC
>NZ_JAKLTL010000016.1:0-39362 GCF_022012315.1 Acinetobacter sp. ME22 | reverse complement strand
TCTATCTCATCAATAAAAAGATAACGCAATCTTAAAATCTCTCACCCTAGAGCGAAGATTTTTTTCATCAATTGCGTTGGGATGAGTGCATTATAGGTGATTTTTTGCAGCACGCAAGTGCATTTTTATGCGTGCTGTATCGAGTGTATTTATTTTACACACATACTTAAATTAAATTATTGATTTTTATTGTTTTAAAATTTATTTATTTTTTAGCATTTTTGCTCACTATCTGCACACTCTGAATAATAATAGGTTTAACAGGTACATTTTGGTGCACACCATAATTAGTTGTTGCTACCTTAGAGATTCGATCTACAACATCCATGCCTTTTACAACCTTAGCAAAGACCGCATATCCGCTATCAAAAGTACCTCGGTCTAATGATTTGTTATCTACAGTATTAATAAAGAATTGACTGGTTGCAGAATTCGGGTCATTGGTACGTGCCATCGCAAGTGTGCCTCGCACATTGTGAAGACCGTTATAGGATTCATTTTTAATTGGTGGATTGCCTGACTTCTCCACCATGCGAGTTGTCATGCCACCGCCTTGAATCATAAAACCAGGAATGACGCGATGAAAAACAGTTCCTGAATAAAAGTTACTTTTTACATAATTTTTAAAGTTTTGAGTCGTTACTGGTGCTTGCTGATCGAAAAGCTCAATTTCAATGTTGCCCATATTGGTTTTCATATCAACAAAAGTATTGGCAAACGTAATTTGCCCTATTAATAGTAATCCTAAACCGAGTACCTGTTTTTTCATGTCATCAACCTTTTTATAAAAGTTTGATTAGTCTAATTGAATTTAGTGTATTTTTCTTTTGTATCTCAGTTATAGACGTTCCACGTGAAACTTAGATGACATTAATTTAAAAACTGCTTAAATAGTTGTGAAATTTCGATCCAGTCATTTTTTGATTGATATGACACAGAAGTTAAATTTATAAACCCATGTAATTGATGTGCATAATTTCGATGACAAACCTTTACATTGGCCTGCTGTAATAACTGCGCATAATGTGCACCTTCATCATGTAAAATATCATGCCCTGCTGTTACTAAAAAACAGGGCGCTGAGCGATCAAGTTGGGCATAGATAGGGGAAACCAAGGGATCATCTAATTCAAGTTGACTACTGAGTACATAATGCTGTGTAACTTGATCTACATCACCCTCAGTTAACAATAGTCCAGCTTTATATTTAAAAAACGACGGGTAACGACTTTTAAAGTCAACGGTAGGATAAATAAGAAGCTGGGCAATTGGTGCATGTAAATGTTGCTTTAAACATTGTGCCAACACTGTACTCATATTTGCGCCTGCACTATCTCCCGCAACAGCAATTGCATTTGGCTGAATATTGAATCGGTCTTGATGTTGCCATATCCAATGCCATGCCATTTCACAAGTTGATATGATTTGCTGAGCAGTCGCCTCTGGAGCCAGAGGATAATCAACACTCAGGACTTGGCAACCACTATATTTAGCCAAAATTCGACAGGCTTCATCATGCGTATCCAAATTTCCAAGAACAAACCCGCCCCCATGAAAAAATACAATCATTGGGCAAGCCTGCTGTGGGAATGGATGATAATGCCGTACCTGCAACACTCGATGATCTAAAGATAGACCGAAATCCTGAACCCATGCTAACGGTGTTGGTTGATAAATCAATTCACTCATACTTTTGACAAAATCATTTCGTGAGTTTTGTAAATTAGATGAGATTAAGCCTCGATAACCCTGTTGATGCTGATATGCCATTAGACACTTTAGTGTAGGATCAAGTTCGGGGTAATCCCATGGCACATTCATACTTCTATATAGTTGTTGTTTTAGATATCTTGGTAAATAGTTAAGACCTTGTGCAAGCAGTGCTGTTCTTTTTTTCCAAATCTGCTCAAGCATTATCACGCTCATCCAAATTTTTTTAATCTTGAATGTTTATTCTATCCGATAAAACAGCAATGAAACGCTGTTGTTTTCAACGATTCATTGCTGTTGTTTTTCATCACTTGTCGTCAGCTTTTAATACGTTGCCTTATGGAGCATTGGTTGCTGTGGTATTGGTGGTGGGTGTTGTTGCTTGTTGCCCCAAGCTGGCATCTACATTTGCAGAAGTAGAAACAACAGGTGTTTGTGCCTGAGCATCTACCAATGTTGAAGCAGTCACAGGTGTTGGTGTATCTGAACTTTGATTGGCTTCATGCGATGCACAACCAACTGCTGAAAAGGCAAATCCTGCAACAGTCAAAGATAATACAGCTAATTTTTTCATCATCACTCTCTACATAATAAATAAAAACTAAAAAAGAAAAAACTCGTTTAACGAGTAGCAGCATCATCGCTAAGTCAGATCAGGTAACAATATGAGTGAAATGCTATATTTTTTTAATAAACTTTATGCTTATGCAACGCTTCTGTGATTGATCAGCCAAATAGCTACATTGTAAATTTCCGATATTTCTCGGTGACTTTAATCAAATTTTTTATTGTTTCAATACTTTTTGACTTTTCAGGCAACTAAAAAATGTTGGAAATGACTTTTTTAAATTTTATAAAAAATAACAGAGCTTCAACAGTAATTGAGAATTTTTCTCACATAATAATCTGTTTTGTTTTCCAGCCTATTTAAACTTGACCTAAATTTTCCACGATTTTTGAAGATTTCCACGAGAAATCATTTGATCTAATTTTTTGAAATATCATGTCGAAAGCCACATATTTTCCTGAATCTGTAAAATTAAAAGCTTTAAATCAAACAGAGTGCTTGAATTTTCTCATACTGCCCATACTTCTGTTGTAACAAAAGAAACCCAAACCATGGCAGTTCAGAGTTTATGCAGTTGCACCACTGACGCCCAAGGACTGCACATGTTTAAAAACCTGTTTAAGCGGAGATCATCAATGGCGAATGAGCAAACTGAACAAACTCAAGACCTAGAGCAAGAACAACTTGAGCATGCTGAACAATCGCAAACTGAACCCACCGTTGAAGATTTACACACACAAATCAGCAAGCTTGAAGAAAATCTGAAGCTTGAAAAAGCACGTGCTGCCAACGCGATTTATGAAGCTGAAAAAGTTAAAGAGCGTGTTGAACGCGAAGCAGATGCAGCGAAAAAGTTTGCAGTTGAAAAATTTGCAAAAAGCTTACTGGACTCAGTTGATAATTTAGAACGCGCTATTCAAGCCGCAGGTGAAGAAGAAAGCCCTGTTCTTGAGGGTGTAAAGCTCACTCTAAAATCTCTAACGACTGCACTTGAGAAATTCGAAGTGGTCGCTGTCGATACAGAAAATGGTTTTAATGCTGATCTTCACCAAGCTGTGGGTATCGACCCAACTGCGAAAGCAGGTGAAATTGGTAACGTGCTACAAAAAGGCTATACCCTTTCAGGTCGTCTATTGCGCCCTGCAATGGTGACAGTTGGTCAATAAGCCTACAAATTAGAGGGTTTTCCATTTTTTTCACAAAATCTGCTTGAAAAAAATGGATTCACTCTCATATCGAATAACAAGCATAAACAATTGCAAAAATTTTTTGAGGAACACATTAAATGGCTAAAATCATTGGTATTGACTTGGGTACAACCAACTCATGTGTTGCAGTACTTGAAGGCGACAAAGTTAAAGTTATTGAGAACGCTGAAGGTGCTCGCACAACTCCATCGATTATTGCATACAAAGATGGCGAAATCTTGGTGGGTCAATCCGCTAAGCGCCAAGCAGTAACAAACCCTAAAAACACATTATTCGCGATCAAGCGTTTAATCGGTCGTCGTTATGAAGACCAAGCGGTGCAAAAAGACATCGGTCTTGTACCTTACAAAATCATCAAAGCTGATAATGGTGATGCTTGGGTTGAAGTCAACGACAAGAAACTTGCTCCACAACAAATCTCTGCAGAAATCTTGAAAAAAATGAAGAAAACTGCTGAAGACTACTTGGGTGAAGCAGTGACAGAAGCCGTCATTACTGTTCCTGCATACTTCAACGATGCACAACGTCAAGCAACTAAAGATGCAGGTAAAATTGCAGGTCTTGATGTTAAACGTATCATCAACGAACCAACGGCTGCGGCGCTTGCGTTCGGTATGGACAAAAAAGAAGGCGACCGTAAAGTTGCTGTTTACGACTTGGGTGGTGGTACTTTTGACGTATCAATCATTGAAATCGCTGACCTTGATGGCGACCAACAAATCGAAGTATTGTCTACAAACGGTGATACATTCCTTGGTGGTGAAGACTTTGACAACGCATTGATCGAATTCTTGGTTGAAGAATTCAAGAAAGAACAAAGCGTAAACTTGAAAAATGATCCACTTGCGTTACAACGTTTGAAAGAAGCTGCTGAAAAAGCAAAAATCGAGCTTTCTTCTTCTAATGCAACTGAAATCAACTTGCCATACATCACTGCAGATGCAACTGGCCCTAAACACTTAGTAATCAACGTAACTCGCGCTAAACTTGAAGCATTGGTTGCTGATCTAGTTGCACGTACGATTGAGCCTTGCCGTATTGCACTTAAAGATGCAGGTCTTTCGACTTCTGACATCTCTGACGTGATCTTAGTCGGCGGTCAATCACGTATGCCAATGGTTCAACAGAAAGTTCAAGAATTCTTCGGTAAAGAACCACGTAAAGACGTCAACCCTGATGAAGCGGTTGCAATTGGTGCAGCAATTCAAGGTGCGGTATTGTCTGGCGACAAAAACGACGTACTTCTTCTTGACGTTACTCCATTAACTTTGGGTATCGAAACAATGGGCGGCGTGTTGACTCCAATCATTGAGAAAAACACGACGATTCCTGCGAAGAAATCTCAAGTATTCTCAACTGCAGCGGACAACCAACCAGCAGTAGATATTTCTGTTTACCAAGGTGAGCGTAAAATTGCTCAACAAAACAAATTGTTGGGTAACTTCCAGTTGGGTGATATCCCTCCTGCGCCACGTGGTGTTCCACAAATCGAAGTATCATTTGACATCAATGCGGATGGTATCTTGAAAGTATCTGCAAAAGATAAGAGCACTGGTAAAGAGCAATCGATCCAGATTAAAGCAAACTCAGGTTTGTCTGATGCTGAAATCGAAGCCATGATCCGTGATGCTGAAGCGAATGCTGAAGAAGACCGTAAGTTTGAAGAACTTGCAAAAGCACGTAACGAAGCGGATGCTTTAGTTGCAAGTGCAAACAAAGCAGTGAAAGATCTTGGTGATAAAGTCACTGAAGATGAAAAAACTGCGGTAAGCACTGCTGTTTCTGAACTTGAAGCTTCTACAAAAGAAAATGACGTTGAAGCAATCAAAGCAAAAACTGAAGCGCTTCAAAACATCATCATGCCAATCACCCAACGTGCTTATGAACAAGCACAAGGTGCTGAAGGTGGTGCACAAGGTTTTGATCCAAATGCATTCCAAGGCGGTCAAGGTGCTCAACAGCAAAAAGCAGATGATGGCGTTGTTGATGCTGAATTCACTGAAGTTAAAGATGATAAAAAATAATTTATCGCTTTAATTCTAAAAAACCGCGCTTTATGCGCGGTTTTTTATGTCTGATACATCAAAAAATCTGTACAGATTTTCCAATTGACTCTCTTTATAATTTGCAGCGCTTGGGTATTTGGTCATGACATGAAGTTCAAACAATTCTTACAATCAGAAAAAGTGCTCTATATTTGTAAAATTCTCAGTTGTGCTGTGGTGATCACACTACTTTCGATTATTTTCGATAAAGACAAAACCACCAATTTTTTTGTTTGGGCTTCTTTAACCGCTTTTTCCACTCTCCAATTTAGCCGAAAAACCAAAGTCAATTTTAACCAGATTATTGGGAATATGATTGGCTCAGTAATTGGAATTATTATTTGGATGTTGATGTCGAGTGTTTCAGCACATTTGTATTATATTAATCTGGAATACTGGTTTCTGATTCTCGGCATTTTTGTCACGACATTGCTATGTATTATGCTCAAGCATAGTGAATATTGCGGGATTGCACTCTCAAGTTTTCTAATTGTGACCATTTACGATGTGGCTCACCATACGATTGAAGGTGCCTTATCACGTATTTTATTTTGTATTATTGGCTGTTTGATTGCTTACATGATCGACCTAATGAGTCGAAAACTGGAACAAAAGTTTCATATCATCATTGGCGAAGAAGAGCCTTAATCTACCGAATGCTAAAAATTTAATATAAAGGCACATCATATAATGCAAATAGGACGCTTATTTTTTGCACTTCCAATTTTGTTTTGGGGCTACCAAATTGTCCAGTATCCACAAGTTCGCCTCAATCCGATCAGTACCCGTCTCATTCACCCTCTCGATACCCGTTTACATTTTAAAATTGGGGAAGTTGATCCTCGTTTTCATTTATCTCGCAGTAAACTGGAAAATTTAGCACAGCAGGCTGCTGATATTTGGCAACAAGGTACTGGGCGAAGCTGGT
The DNA here is from genome assembly GCF_022012315.1 of Acinetobacter sp. ME22. Classification (NCBI taxonomy): domain Bacteria; kingdom Pseudomonadati; phylum Pseudomonadota; class Gammaproteobacteria; order Moraxellales; family Moraxellaceae; genus Acinetobacter; species Acinetobacter sp. ME22. The sequence goes on along the minus strand of NZ_JAKLTL010000016.1, from coordinate 32,903 downwards.
TTGTCTACGATCCTCATGCACGCCTCGCAATTAACTTGATTTATGACCAAAGACAGCAACAAACTACACAACGACTAAGTGAACTAGAAAAAATCCAAAACACGCAACATCAACAACAAGACCAAGTACAAAATATTCATCAATATAAATCTGAAATTGAGCAATCACAGCAACGAATTGATGCCAAACAAACCCTTTTTCAGCAACAACTACAACACTATAACCAAATCGTTGCTCAAGTTAATCAGCAAGGGGGAGCTCGTCCCGAATTTAAACAGCAGTTAGATCAGCAAAAATATGCACTAGAGCAAATGCAAGCTGAGCTCAATCAGATGGTCATACAACACAATCAGTTGGTTTCACAATCTAACTCTCAGGTTGAAAGTTACAATCAAGCCAATCACAACATGAACCAGTCGATCGAAAGCTACAACAAAAACTATGCAGCACGTGAATTTGATAAAGGACTATTTAACGGACATAGCATCAATATTTATGAATTTGAAAATCAGGATGATTTACGCTTGGTCATCGCCCATGAACTTGGACATGCTTTAGGATTGGCGCATACCAAACATAATCCACACGCATTGATGTATCCGATATTACGAGATCAAAATCTTGAACATTTTCAATTAACAACTGATGATTTACAGTTATTACAAGCCAATCCACTTTGGAAAAAAATTTTAAGCCCATTCAGCTCATAAAGCCTGAATCCTGATAAATTTCATGCTATGGTTATAGAAAAATACCTTGTAGTCTATGGAGATCGGCGTGAGTTATTATCATATTGTTGTTGAAGTGAATGATCATATCAGTACGATCGAAGAAACTCGTGATATTGAACTCTTTAATATTGAAGACCTCGCACCTTATCTACATGCGCTTCTACTTCCCTACTTTAATAAACAAATGATTGAATTTGAAGATGAAAATATTCTATTTGAAGATATTCTTCATCTTGAAATCAAGCAAACACAAATGCCGATTGAGTATTTGATTGAAGAAGAACAAAAAGAGTTACCAAGTGATACCGATGTCACCATTACGGCTCACGAAATCTTTAATGACCGTGAACTGAGTCAAGATGTCACCAAAGTCATTTTTGATGTGCTAGATGCCGTCAAAATTGATCGTGAAGCATTCTAATCTGTACCGTATAAAAAGGTCTGAACAATCAGACCTTTTTTAATTAATCAATTACTGCATCATTTTTGCAGCTTGCTCCTGACGCAATGCTTGTAAAATTTTCTGCCCTGCCCGCCCTGTTGCAGGCAGACCTAAGCGTTGTTGTTCTTGCTGAATTGCTTGGCGGGTTTTATCACCCACCAAACCATCTGCTTCACCAATGTCATAACCTTTATTTAATAAAATCTGCTGAATTTCACGACGCTCTGCACGCGATGTTCCTGCATCATCGGTTGGCCATGCCGTTTTAAATTCACCCTGTCCTTGTAAACGATCCGATAAATGCGCAATTGCCAAAGCATAACTTTCCGCAGCGTTATAACTGTAAATAGCATCGAAGTTTTTAAACACCAAGAATACAGGCCCATTTGCACCCGCTGGCGCCATTAAACCTGCGGGTGTTGTCTGTGTTAAATTGCCTTGAATTAAAGCTGAACCATCGGCACGAACCAAACCTTGCCCAAGCCAATAACTCAGTGGTTTCTTGTTACGACGTCCCTCACCTGCAATTGACATATTCGGTGGCAATTTCACTTCAAAGCCCCAAGGAAAGCCTGTTTGCCAACCTGATTTTTTCAAAAAGTTGGCCGTTGATGCCAATGCATCGGGCACACTGGAAACCAAATCACGACGACCATCACCATCAAAATCAACTGCTAAACGTTCATAAGTCGATGGCATAAACTGGGTATGCCCAAAAGCGCCCGCCCATGAGCCTTTGAGTTGATCTACGGTTAAATCACCGCGTTGTAAAATTCGCATCGCTGCGAAAAACTCACCACGGAAATAACCTTGACGACGCCCTTCACAACTCAGTGTGCCCAGTGCTTGTAGCAACGGATATTTTCCAGAAATATCGCCATAGTTACTTTCAACACCCCACACTGCAACAATGGTTTCCACGGGTACACCATAGACTTGTGATGCACGATTCAAAACATCACGGTATTGGGCGATTTTCTGCTGCCCTTTTTGGACTCGCTCATCATCGACCAATCCTGATAAATAATCCCAAATCGGTGTTGAGAATTCAGGTTGATAATTGAGTTTTTCTAAAACAGATTCATCGGGGGTTAAATTTTGGGTGTATTGAGTATAAGTCTGATCACTCACGCCCGATGCGAGGGCTTGAGAACGCAAACCTGCAAGGCATTGTTGAAACTGAGATTGTGCAGATATATCGGGAGTTTTACTGAGTGGTGCAATTGAGGCAGATGAACCACTTTGATCACTGACACCATTAATGATGAGTTCTGCTTGTGCATGGGTGATTGTTAGAAAAATACTACCGACAAGAAAAGAAAAACGTCGCATGATCTTGATTGCCATTTTGAATTCAAATTATTGGGCTACCATACCACCATCCCCTCAAAATAACGATGCAATTTAAATTCAAATGTACAAATACTCGCAAATCGGTTGCATTTCTTTACTTTGAATTTAAATTCAAACTTTTAAACCTAAAGAATGAATTCATTTTTTTCAGATTCAAATTTAAAAAAATCACAGTGTGGATAACTTGTTTTTTTAGTCAAATATATTTGGCTAAAATTTTGTTTTATATTTAAATTTATTCAAAAAAACCGATACTGTTAACTCGTTGTAAAACTTTAAAAACAGTCATGAAATTTTAACTTTGAATTCAAAACAATATTTTTAAATTTAAATTCATTGATCAGTTGATTTATTTATCCACATTGAATGTGGTTTTGAATTTAAAACGGCGGCTATCTTGCCTGAGAAACAGATATAAAAAAAGCGCTTGCCGAAACAAACGCTTTTTTTAACAACAATCTGGCTTTAAATGCTCATATCTTGAGTCAATGCCAAAGGCTCAGGCAAAATGCTTGCCAATTGACGGCATAAAACTGTTAATTGTGCAGCATCAACAGGCATCAATGTAATATGCCCAAGCTTACGACCCTGACGCTCTGTTTTGTTGTACAGATGCAAATGTGCGCCATCCAACGCTAGAACATCTTCAGTTTTTGGATGCTGACCAATGATATTGATCATCACGGTTGGACGCACCACCTCGGTTGAACCGAGTGGCAAACCTGCAACGGCGCGAATGTGGTTTTCAAACTGAGAACAGACTGCACCTTCAATCGACCAGTGTCCTGAGTTATGTACACGTGGTGCCATTTCATTGGCATATAAACCTTGTTCTGTCACAAACAGTTCAAGCGTCAACACACCGACATAATTCAAATGGTTCAACAAACGGGTAATGTAATCTTGTGCCACAGGTTGTAAGTCTGCACTGTTTGGCGCAGGGACAATCGAATGTGACAAGATACCGTTATGATGATGGTTTTCAGCCAATGCCCATGTTTTGACATCGCCATTTTGACCACGTACCGCAATAATCGACACTTCGCGAGAGAACTTCACAAAGCTTTCAGCAATCAGGCTTTTTGCAGGCCCAAGTTCAGCCCAAGCAGTATCAATTTGATCTTCTGAACGTAAAACAAACTGACCTTTACCGTCATAACCGCCCGTCGCAGTTTTCAAGACAATCGGTAAGCCAAGATCAACCACAGCCTGTTTCAAGCTTTCAAGGCTATCGACTGCACGGTAAGGTGCAACAGGAATAGCTAATTGATCAAACAATGCTTTTTCAAGCAAACGGTTTTGTGCTGTTGCCAATGCCTGACGTGGTGGATGCAATTGCTTACTTTGCGTCAAAACATCAACATCAGCCAAAGGCGTATTTTCAAACTCTAGGCTAAACACATCTGCGCTGTCGATAAACTGCTGCAAACCCTGTTCAGTTTGGCTTGAAATCACTTGACCCATTGCCGCAGAAGGGCAATCTGTATTGGCTTCAAAGAAAGTACATTGAATATTCAGTGGTAACGCAGCCTGAGCCATCATGCGACCCAATTGACCACCACCAAAAATACCGATGGTTTTGTTCATGTGGCTAGCCTCGTTTATACCTGACCTGGAATGTTGTTGTTAGCAACTTTTGCTGTTTGTGCATCACGGAAATCTGCAACATTTTTTGCGATATCAGGGCGTGTCAAACCTAAAATTTGTGCTGCCATAATGGCTGCATTGGTTGCACCCGCAGGGCCAATCGCCAATGTGCCGACTGCGATACCTGCTGGCATTTGTACAATCGAAAGGAGAGAGTCAACACCATTTAAAATCGATGATTTAACGGGAACACCCAAAACTGGAAGATCAGTTTTTGCTGCGCACATTCCTGGTAAATGTGCTGCACCACCTGCACCTGCAATAATCACCTGAATACCACGCTCACGGGCAGTTTCAGCATATTCAAACAAACGGTCTGGGGTACGGTGTGCAGACACCACTTCAGCTTCAAAAGGGACGCCAAGCTGTTTGAGCATATTGGCAGTGTGTTCTAAGGTTGCCCAATCAGATTGAGAACCCATAATAATTCCAACTAAAGGTTGAGCGTCTGGAGCTGCGACCGTATTCATTGATATTTCCAAAGCGTAAGTAGATCAATGCGCTTAGCAAAGCCAAGAAGTGCATTGCATAGATATTAGGGCACACTAGTATAGCTTGTTTTTTCATCCTCTCCAAAAATACTCATCACTTGCCTGAGAATTTCTGATTTATTGACTCCGAAATACAAAATACACACAGCCGAGCAGACAGCAACCTGCCCATAAATAATCCAGCTTAAACGGTTGTTTAAATAAAAACAGCATGAAAGGCACAAACACCAATAAAGTCACGACTTCTTGGCTAATTTTCATTTCGCCCATGCTAAAGCCCTGTTGAGCAAGCAAACGAGTGGCTGGAATCATAAAACTGTATTCGAGTAGCGCAATACACCAACCAAAAAGAATCGCTTTCCAAAGTGGTGCTGCATGTAAAAATTTTAAATGTCCGTACCATGCCAAAGTCATAAAACAGTTGGAAATGATCAATAAAACAAAGGGTAGGGAAAGAGAAACTGGCACGTCATCACACATCTAAGCACTTAAATGACTTATTACCTTAACATATTGAATGTCATTGATATTAATTTTATAGCAACAGCAATTATGAAAAATATCTGTGGTTACATATCTTTATTTTGGACATAACGGAAATTCCTCTAAGATGAAAATCAACTTATTTAATGATGACCATCATCCATGTCGATTTTGACCGAACTGAATCACGATCTATTTACAATGATTTATATGTCATGGCGTAATTCGATATGGGCATTTGAAGCTGCCTCATTTTTTTCGCATCATCTTACCACACTTTTAGCTGTGCTGTTATTACTCAGCACTTTACTCAAAAAAGGCTATCCCACTTTATTTTTAAAAGCACTTGTTGTCACTCTATGTGCTTCCGTTATTAACTATATTATTGATCATACTTTATATTTTCCTCGACCATTTATGTTGGGTCTAGGAGATAATCATATTGAACATTCAGATGACAATTCATTTCCAAGCAGTCATATGCTGATTATTAGCACCATTGCCTTTGCCTATCTTTTTTCTTCAAAACGCTGGATTGGATGTGGTTTGCTCTTGGCAGCATTCGTGATTGGCTGGTCACGGATTTATTTTGGTGTGCATTTTCCTTTTGATATTTTAGGCTCGCTACTGATTGCACTTGGTTTAAATTTTGCGGCTTATTACATTCTGCGTCGTCAAGCTCCTCAATGGATCGGCTAACACAACAACTTCTCACGTATTGTGACTATCTTTTCAAATATAGCCTTGCTATGGTTGCCAATAATTTCAAATAAACACACGATTCAACAGATCGGGAACAGTGGAGTAGGCGAGCGATGCATCTGCATATTTTGGGTATTTGTGGCACTTTTATGGGCTCATTGGCACTTTTAGCCCGCGATCTTGGACATACCGTGACAGGGTCAGACCAAAACGTTTATCCACCGATGTCGACCCAACTGGAAAATGCAGGCATTACCTTAATGCAAGGCTATGATCGTAGCCATTTGCAGCCACATCCTGATTTGGTGATTGTCGGAAATGCCATGAAACGTGGTATTGATGCTGTGGAATATATGCTGAATGCTGGCTTACCGTACATTTCAGGGCCACAGTTTTTAGCCGATCATGTCTTGCAAGGTAAACATGTGCTTGGTGTCGCAGGAACACACGGTAAAACCACCACGACGACTATGCTTGCTTGGGTATTAGATCAGGCAGGTCTTAATCCTGGTTTTCTAATCGGTGGTGTTCCACTTGGCTTTAGTCAAAGTGCGCGTTTGGGTGGCGGTCAATATTTCTGTGTTGAAGCCGATGAATATGATTCTGCATTTTTCGACAAGCGTTCCAAGTTTGTGCATTACCATCCAAAAACTGCGATCTTGAATAACCTTGAATTTGACCATGCCGATATTTTTGATGATTTGGCAGCGATTCAAAAACAATTCCATCACCTTGTTCGTACCATTCCAAGCGAAGGACGGATTATTGCTCCAATCACTGAAAGCAATATTGATACTGTTTTAGAGATGGGCTGCTGGACACCTGTGGTGCGTACTAGCCTTGCTACCCATGAGAAAGCGGAACTCTCAGCCGAACTCGTTTCTGCGGATGGCAGTCATTTCAAAGTGCTACAACATGGCGAAGTGAAAGCTGAAGTTCAGTGGAATATGACAGGGCAACACAGTGTTGCCAATGCACTGGCGACTATTGCCGCTGCCGAACATGTTGGAGTTTCGATTGAGCAAGCCTGTGCTGCCTTGTCTTGTTTTGGTGGAGTCAAACGCCGTATGGAATTGCTTGATACCGTGCATGGCATCGAAGTCTATGATGACTTTGCTCATCATCCTACTGCAATTGAAACCACACTCGACGGCGCACGTAAACGTCTCGGTGAACGCAAACTTTGGGCAATCATTGAACCTCGTTCCAATACGATGCGTATGGGCAGCCATAAAGATCTGCTGGCGCAGTCTGCGCGTTTAGCCGATGATGTAATTTGGTATCAGCCAGAAGGTTTGGATTGGGACTTGCAGCCTGTGGTCGATGCTGCGCCCAACCAAGCGACTGTGGCGCGCTCGCTAGATCAGATTATTTCAACAATCTGCCAACAAGCAGGCAAGGGCGATGCTGTGGTGATTATGTCGAATGGTGGATTTGGTGGATTACATCAAAAATTGATCGCGGCCTTAAAAGCTCAATAAGCATGTAAAATCAAAATTAAGCAGTGTTTAAACACTGCTTTTTTTATCGTTATAAAAAACTCAAACTGTATTAAAAAACAGCAATTATTACAAAACTGTAACTTTTCTATTTTATTGGATTGAAATGATTTCTTTATGATAGCTCGATTTGATTCGAGGCTTTGGCTCATGCCCATGTCATTTGAAGCACTCAATTTAACTTGGTTCGAGAAAATCAATGCATCGCAAAATGCTAGCAATGCCATGATTGATCTTGCGATTTTTATTGCCAATGATGTGCTTTATCTGCTGATTTTGTTCTTATTGTTTCTCTGGTTTTATGGCGATCAACAGTTGAAAGAACGGGCTCTGAGAGCTGTCTTTTTTACGGCGATTGCACTCGGTATTGGTTTTATTATTTCAACGCTCTACTACCATCCAAGACCCTTTGTGATGGGTGTAGGTCGCACATTGATTCATCATGCTCCAAATGCCTCTTTTCCAAGCGATCATATGCTGATCTTTAGCACGATTGCTTGGTCTTACCTATTTTCTGGACGTAAATTTGCAGGAAGTTTACTGTTAGTTTTAGCAGGTTTAGTCGCTTGGTCACGTGTCTATCTGGGCGTGCATTTCCCAATGGATATGCTCGGTGCATTTTCTATTGCTTTCTTGGTCAACATTTTAGGCATCTGGATTTGGAAACTTGCAGGTCAATTTATCCTAGAAAGCAGCACCCAGTTATATGCCACTGTGTGTAAACCCTTATTAGAAAAAGGCTGGATTAAATAAACCAGCATACTCTGCCAAATATGTAAGCAAGGTGATGACCTCTCCATCAACACCTTGCTTTTTTTAAATTTTTCTTTCTAATTTAAATAATTTCAATGACAAAACCATGTCAGTAAAATGACAGTTCTTTGAAAAATTAGTCCAAAACAATATAAGCATTTTCAAAGTGATTTTCTTTGAAATTGCCTTGAACCAAATGTACGGCATAACCATCAATCAAATCTAAAGCCAGACATTCATCAATATCAATTACTGCATCGGTATGTGCTTTACGCCAGTGCTGTTCAATATGCAGTTTACCTTGTTGTTTGGCATCGGCAGGGTTCATACCTGCGACCACCACATAGCGGTGAAACTCACCAAACTCATCTGCCAAATATGCACCTAAGTTAATCAGATATAGCTTTAACTGGCTGAACATTGGCTGAGAATAATGTGCAATTTCAACCCGATAGTTCACACCTTGATATTGCACGCCACGAATACACATCCACGCATCAATATGCAAACCTTGTGGTACGCCAAACCAACGCTGCTTAAGCTGTGGATAACTTTGTTCAAGCTGCGGATAAATCACAGGGATAATATCATGGACTTCAACACGTGCCTGCGCATGCTTTCCACCAAGCAGCACAATAAATAATTGAGGTTCTGTCATGATATTTAACCTTACATCTTATAGTGTAGAAAAAAATTGCACCTGCATAAAAATTATGCCATTCTAGTTATACATTAGGATTTACGAAATTAAATCACTAATACGAAATTAAGTTTGACAAGGGGAGTAGCCTCCTCCAAACGTAACTGCACTATCATAACAAACATAGTAAAAGTTACGTGTCAGATATCGTCAATACACTTTGCAAAAAGTCGGTATCTGAGCATCATACCTAGTGTGATGTAGGCAAGACCTTGATCATGTTGACACAGATGTTTTTTCATCTGGCGACAGGTCAAGGTTTTTTTATGGATACCACCCGACCCGAAGCCAGATGATGAGGAGAACACTCATGCAATCTATTGGCAGTCTCGGACTCTATCTGGCATTTTTTGGCATTGTTGCCATCATGCTGATCATTGATTTTATCGGTTTCAAAAACAATAAATCAGACCAAGTTTCATTGAAACAAGCTGGTTACTGGAGTATTGCTTGGGTTTCAGTTGCGATGCTGTTTGCTGGTGGGCTGTGGTTGTATTTGCAACAAACCGCATCTTTAGCAATTGCCAACCAAAAAACCTTAGAATATCTCTCAGGCTATTTACTGGAAAAATCCCTCGCCATCGACAACGTGTTTGTCTGGCTGATGATCTTCTCAGCTTTTGCGATTCCGCCTGCATTACAGCGTAAAGTGCTGCTCTACGGCGTACTCGGTGCGATTGTCCTACGTACCCTCTTTATTTTTATTGGTGCATGGCTCGTCCAAGAATTTTCATGGATTCTGTATATTTTCGGTGCATTTCTGGTCTACACAGGTTTTAAATTCCTAAAAGGGCAAGATGAAGATGCCAATATTGAAGATATGGCATTACTCAAATGGTTACGCAAACATGTTCCAATCACCTCAACTTTACGTGGCGATCAATTGGTTGTCTTTGAACAAGGTAAACGCTGGCTAACACCATTATTTGTTGTTCTGATTTTGGTTGAGTTTTCTGATGTAATTTTTGCGGTGGATTCTATTCCTGCAATTTTTGCCGTGACCAGTGATCCATTTATTGTATTGAGTGCCAATCTCATGGCGATTTTAGGTTTACGTGCCATGTTCTTCCTGCTCGCAGGTGCGGCTGAGAAAATGCATTATCTACCATATGGATTAGGCATTATCCTGCTGTTTATTGGTGCAAAAATGCTACTCCTTGATGTATTTCACATGCCAATCTGGATTTCATTAGGGTTTATTGTTTTTGTTTTAGCAATCACTGCTGTTTTGTCCCTACGCCATCAAAAACAAACTCAGTAACATCATTCCCTAAGCACATCGCCATATGGTCAGTTTGGACTTTATGGTGATGCAGGCTCAGCTAAAATCAGTAAGGTCAATAGAAATCGAACTGAGAAAAACCTTACCGAATGAATGGAAATATCTTGGATTTAACCACAGCATTTCTATGCCATAGCTGAACTTGGAATAGTTTTTGCTAAATTAAAAAATAAAAAAGCCAAATTTTTAGGGTGCTCACAGCACCCTTTTTTATGGTGCTTCAATCCCTTCAAATACGTTACAATCGCTCGAAAAAAGTAAAAAGTAGGTTTTTCATGACACATTGTTCTCCGATCAGCGTTATTCGTGGTCGTTTCTTAGATATCCAACAACTGGTTCAACACCCTTCTGAAATTGCGGAACAGGTTCGTTATCTGGAAGATGCCGTGCTGATCAGCGAGCATGGAAAAATCAAATGGTTTGGCACATGGCAAGATGCACAGCCACATTTACCAGAAGATGTCGAGATTCAACATTATCCTGAACAACTGATCGTTCCTGGCTTTATTGATACCCATATTCACTATCCACAAACCGAAATGGTCGGTGCTTATGGTGAACAACTTCTAAGTTGGCTCAACACCTATACCTTTCCAACAGAGCTTCAATTTAAAGATCGCAATTATGCTGAACACATTGCCCATTTCTTTATTCAAGAACTCTTGAAAAATGGCACAACCACAGCACTTGTGTTTTGTACGGTACATCCTGAATCGGTCGATGCACTGTTTCAAGCCGCAGCAAATTTCAATATGCGTCTGATCGCAGGCAAGGTGATGATGGATCGACATGCACCTGAAGACCTTTGTGATACTGCTGAGAGTAGCTATACAGACTCGAAAGCCCTCATTGAAAAATGGCATGGGCAGGGACGGGCATTGTATGCCATCACTCCTCGCTTTGCCCCAACGTCAACACCAGAGCAATTGGAAAAAGCAGGGCAGCTCAAACAGGAATTTCCAGATGTTTATGTCCATACGCATTTGAGTGAAAACAAAGATGAAATTGCATGGGTCAAATCTCTCTTCCCTGAGCGTCAAAACTATTTGGATGTGTATCATCATTATGGTTTGACAGGTCAGCGCTCTGTCTTTGCGCATTGTGTGCATTTAGAAGATCAAGAGTGGGACTGCATGCATGCTACAGATTCAGCGATTGCCTTTTGCCCAACCTCAAATCTGTTCTTGGGCAGTGGTTTATTCCCACTCAATAAAACATGGGAAAAACAGGTCAAAGTTGGCTTAGGTACCGACATTGGCGCGGGAACATCTTTCAATCAGCTACAAACCCTGAATGAAGCCTACAAAGTTCAACAACTTCAAGGTAATAAACTTTCAGCCTTTGAGTCGCTGTATCATGCGACATTAGGCGGTGCAAAAGCATTAGATCTACAGGACAAGCTCGGCAATTTTAACCTCGGCAAAGAAGCTGATTTTGTCGTGCTGGACTTAAATGCCACTGCACTACAAAGCTTACGTCAATCACATGCCAAAGCCATTGAAGACCGTTTATTTGCCCTCTTTACACTCGGTGATGACCGTAATGTTCATGCGACCTATGTGTATGGACAATGCAAATTCAGCAAATAAAATCTGATGTTTAAGGGCTAAATTGCGCGAAAAATCAATGATCCTGTGTCTCTTCTTACATTTTATTGAGCAAGAAAAGATGCAGGAATGTGGAATTTGTTTTAAAATTTGCCCATAAACTCATGAATTCGAGGTGTTGCAGGTCAACACCTTTTTTATTTTTACATACTGATGTTTCTAGGTAGCTGTCCATGACTGTGCAATTAAGCGTAATGATTTCTGAAGAGGCGATTCAAGCCAAAGTCAAAGAGCTCGGTGAACAGATCAATGCTCACTATGCTCATAGTGATAAAGAACTGGTATTGATTGGATTACTGCGTGGTTCAGTGATTTTTATGGCGGATCTATGCCGTCAAATTCAAAAAGCGCATGAACTCGACTTCATGACAGTTTCAAGTTATGGTGGTGGGACAGTATCTACGCGTGACGTGAAAATTCTCAAAGACCTCGATGGTGAAATCCGTGGCAAAGATGTGCTTGTGGTTGAAGATATCATCGACTCAGGCAACACCTTAAGCAAAGTGCTGGAAATCTTAAAAACGCGTGAGCCAAATTCGATTCAGCTTTGCACCTTGGTCAGCAAACCATCACGCCGTGAAATTGATCTCGATGTGCAATTCCTTGGCTTTGAAGTCGAAGATAAATTCATTGTCGGTTACGGTCTAGACTATGACCAAAAATACCGCCACTTGCCATTTATTGGTGAAATTGGTCTGTAAAAAGATGTTGATTTAAAGTGGCGCAGGTCGCCACTTTTTTATTTTTAATCACAAAATATAACGTGAATTATCAATACTCTACTATTTTCAACCATCTTCATCCTGCACACTAATTTCAATCTATTTCATTCAGGAACAAAAGGAGCAACAACATGTGGCATCTGATTGTTGTGATTATTATTGGTTTTATTGCGGGGCTCATTGCACGTGCTTTGCATCCTGGCGATGACAAAGCAGGCTTTATTGTCACGACCTTACTCGGGATCGCAGGCTCATTTGTTGCCACTTATGGCGGACGAATGCTTGGACTATATAGCGCACATTCATCAGCAGGTTTTATTGCCTCTGTGATTGGTGCAATTGTAATTTTAGTGATTTACAACTTCATCCGTAAAAATACCTAAAATTCAATTTTCTATTAAATAGCACACCTTAGAGTGTGCTATTTTTTTAAATTTTATAAGCCATTTTGCTGCCAAAATGCCTGAATTTGCTCGGCTGAAGTATAGCCTAATGCCCGATAACCATTGGCAAAAATAATCCCTGGCGTTCCTTCAATTTTCAGTTTTTGACCGAGTTGTAAATTGCGCTGAATCGGATTGGCACAACTTGAACTGGCATTTGACATGAAGCCGCGCCCAATCAAATTATCCCAAGCATAATTGCGGTTTTCACTGCACCACACTTGTTTCGACGGTACGATGGATTGCGGATGAATTGGATACAAGAAACGATAAATCGTAACATTGTTCAATTTTGCGAGTTCTTTCTCTAATTTTTTACAATATGGGCAATTCGGATCAACAAAAATTGCCAATTGATGTTGACCATTGCCTTTAACCTGTTTTAACGCATCTTGAAAGGGAAGGCTACGCCAATCCACACGGTTATTTTGAATTACTAAATCTTGCGTTAAATTTTTCTGATCTTTTAAACGAATCATGCTGCCAAGCATGACATGCTGACCTGCTTCATCTAGATATACGATCTGATTATCCAGATTGGCACTATATAAACCATGCACTTCAGTCGGTGCAATATTTTGAAAATTCAGGTTCGGATACTGATGCTTAAGTTGATTACTTAAACTGGTGACATCGGCAAAGGTGGCACTTGAGCAGCATAATGCCAATAACCAAAGGCTTAATTTTTTCATGGCTCAGCACTTCCTTAAAAAGTGCTGATTGTAGCGGATAACAATTTTCTAAGTATGCAACCCAAGCGTTGTAAATTTGTCAGTAGGTTTCACGTGGAACATGCTTAGCTTGGATTGATTTCAACCGAAATATGTACAATTTCTTCATGAATGGATAATGCTTCACGCACCTGATCTGCACTTAAAGCATGCGCAGTTTCCAATGCCAAGATGCAGGAAAATTTCCCTTTACCCACTTTCCAAACATGTACATCGGTTACATTTACAGGGATATCGAGCTGTTCAATCACTTCATAAATTTCAGCAACCACAGGATGATCCATTTCTGCATCGAGTAAAGTTCGACCTGTTTCACACATCAAACCCCAAGACCACTTTGCCACCAAGACCGATCCAACAATACCGAGTACTGCATCTAAAAAGTTCCAACCAAAATACTTGGCTGCTAGCAAGGCAATAATTGCAAATACTGAAGTCACCGCATCGGCAATCACATGGATAAATGCCGCTTTCTGATTTAAATCATGATGATGCTCATGTCCATGATGATCATGATCGTGGTGATGGTGATGGTGATGGTGATGGTGATGGTTAGGATCATCATGTAGCAGCCACGCACAAACCAAATTCACCACCAATCCAATCACTGCAATTAAAATCGCTTCATTATAATGAATAGGCAATGGTGTGAATAATCGCTCAATGGATTGAAATGCCATAAATAAGGCAACAACCATCAATAAAATTGCGCTGCTATAACCTGCTAAAATTTCGATTTTCCACGTACCAAAACTAAAACGCTGATCTTTTGAATAATGACGTGCAGCCCGATAAGCCACATATGCCAAGCCCAAAGCCAACATATGCGAACTCATGTGCCAACCATCTGCTAAAAGTGCCATGGAGTTAAAAATCCATCCTCCAGCGACTTCAAAAACCATCATGACACCCGTTAAAATGGTCGCCCACAAAATACGTTTTTGAGCCAGAGGATTTCCTTCATCAAACTGATGATCATGAGATCGTTTTGAATCGATACGTTGCATTTTTAGATTACTCAAATATACTCCCCCATAGTATATTTATTTTTTTTGAGTTCGGATATGAGCCATCTTCATCAAGATAAAAAAATATTGAATCGTGTGAAACGCCTAAAAGGTCAAATTCAAAGTGTGGAGCAACACCTTGAAGCAGGTGATAGCAGTTGTATCGAAGTTTTGCAGCAAGTTGCTGCCATTAAAGGCGCAATCAATGGTTTAATGAACGAGCTAACTGAGCAGCATTTACGTCATCATGTCTTAGGCGATGAAACCGTCGTGAATGAAGTCGAACTTGACGAGTTTTTAAAATTGCTCAAACGTTATTCTTAATGTGACTCAGGCACAGTCATGCTGTATTTCTTAGCATGACTCAAACTTTTAAAATAATTATAATTTATTGATATTTATTTAAATTTCAATTACAAAATTCATCGGGAAAAAATTCAAAAAATCCTTTATGGTTAAGACACTTTTATAAGAAAAATATAATTTATGCGTACAACGATTCAAACAGAAATCATCATCAATGCGCCACTTGAGATTGTGTGGAACACCCTGATGCAATTTGAACATTACCCTAACTGGAATCCATTTATTCATCAGATTATTGGCGATGTCAAAGTTGGCAATAAAATCAAAGTCACCCTACAAGACCCACAGAAAAATAAAATGTCATTTCATGCAGTGGTTTTAAACAAACAAGAAAACCAAGAATTCAAGTGGAGAGGTAAGCTGCTGATCACAGGTCTATTTGATGGAGAACATTGCTTTCAACTCAACACGATTGGCAAAAATCAAACTCGACTGATCCATAGTGAAGAATTTCAGGGTATCTTGGTTCGAGCATTTTTAAAAACACTCGAAACCAAAACCAAGACTAACTTTGAGCGAATGAACCAAGCCCTTAAACATGAAGCTGAGCAACTATTTTCTCTCAGTTGATGTACTTAATCTTATCCACATCTCAATAGGTTTTATCCACAGTTGATTCACTCAATGTGGATAAAATACCGTAGAAACGATGTGCTTATTTTCCGATACAAAACGAACCGAAGATTTTACCAAGTAAATCATCTGCACTAAATTCACCTGTAATTTCACCCAAGGCATTTTGGGCAAGACGCAGTGATTCAGCGACCAGCTCACCTGCATGAAAATCGACCAACTGCACACGTGCTTCTGCCAAATACTGCTGTGTGCGCTTCATTGCATCTAAATGACGTGTTCGCGCAATAAAGGTATCTTCTTCAGGATGAAAGCCTGCGTGCGCTGTAATCGCATCTATGAGCGCCTGAACACCCATTTCCTGCTTTGCCGACACTGTAATATGACGAAAGCCCTGATATTCACCAATTGCAGGTGTATTGTCAGTCAAATCACATTTATTGGCGATCAGCATCAAACGGCGCGGCTCTAAATGTTCTGCAAAATAATGCTGTGCCAGTTGCAGCGGATCTTCACCTTGGCTTAAGTCATAGACCAGCAGCAATAAATCTGCCTGTTCAATTTCTTTGATGGCGCGGCGAATCCCTTCTTTTTCCACAATGTCGCCTGTTTCGCGTAAACCTGCAGTATCGGTCAGGGTAATTGGCAATCCATTCAGACTCAATTTTTCATGCAAGACATCACGAGTTGTCCCTGCAATATCGGTCACAATCGCACGTTCAACCCCAGCCAAAGCATTCAGTAAACTAGATTTACCTGCATTGGGTTTACCTGCAATCACTACCTGTAAACCTTCGCGAAGTAACTGACCTTGACGTGCGGACTGTTGCACGGATTGTACTGAACTTTGTACATCTTCGAGCAAAGCCAAAATTTTACCATCGGCCAGAAAATCAATTTCTTCTTCAGGAAAATCAATCGCAGCTTCCACATGCAAACGCAAGTGAATCAATTTTTCCAAAACGGTATTCACTTTATTGGAAAATGCGCCTTGCAAGGAGCGGACTGCAGAGCGTGCAGCCGCTTGCGAAGTTGCATCAATCAGATCGGCAATCGCTTCAGCCTGCACCAAATCCAGTTTGCCATTTTCAAAGGCGCGCATGGAAAATTCACCTGCTTTAGCAGCAGTTGCACCAAGTTCAAGTAAACGCGCAAGCAGGGCATTCTGAATCACAGGTCCACCATGTCCCTGTAGCTCTACCACATCCTCACCAGTAAAGGAATTGGGGTTAGGGAAGCATAAGACCAAACCCTCATCCATGACTTCGCCCTGAGCATCGTAAAACTGGCGAAAACCTGCCATTCGGGCTTTCGGCAAGTTCTTCTGACTGATTGCCTGAGCAATCGCATAGGCTTTAGGGCCTGACAGTCGAATGACACCGACACCACCACGACCGGGCGGCGTTGCGATAGCAGCAATGGTGGTTTGGTTTTGCATAACACACACCTAAATTTATCAATATTCAGTCAAATAAAAATCCGCCTAAGCGTAACATCTTAGGCGGATTTATTCAGCAGTTGTCTGCTTGGTCTAGTTGAGATTAAGCACTCGTTTGAGTTTCACGTTGCTTTTTCACACTTTGTGCAATAAACCACTGCTGTAAAATCGTAATACTGTTGTTCACAATCCAGTACAACACCAGACCTGCGGGGAAGAACAGCATAAATACCGTAAAGATAATCGGCATTAAACGGAACACTTTTGCTTGCATTGGATCAGCTGGTTGAGGATTCAACATTTGCTGAACGAACATGGTTCCACCCATAATTAATGGCAAGATAAACCATGGATCCATTGCAGATAAGTCAGTGATCCACGCTAGCCAAGGTGCATGACGCAACTCAACACTTTCCATTAACACCCAATACAATGCCAAGAAAATTGGCATTTGCATGAATAATGGCAAGCAACCTGAAAGCGGGTTCACCCCTTCGCGTTTGTACAAAGCCATCATTTCTTGAGAGAAACGCATACGGTCTTCGCCAAACTCTTCTTTCATGCGTTGCATTTCAGGTGCAATCACACGCATTTTAGCCATTGAGCGATAGCTTTTTGCAGACAATGGCCACAAAATCATCTTCACAACAACCGTCAATAGAATAATTGACCAGCCCCAGTTCCCCAAGAACTTATGGAAAGTTTCCAAACCAAGGAACAACAGTTTTGCAATTGGCCACAACCAACCATAATCCACAGTTTGGTTTAAACCAACTGCTAGATCTTTCAGCTCAGACTGTACTTTTGGACCCGAATAGAATGTCGCATTGACTTCCATTTTTGTGCCTGCAGGTACAGTAATCGAAGGTGAAGTGAATCCAATAATATTCATCTCTTCACCAGCTTTACGTGACTGTAAAGTGGCTGTGTAAGGTTGACCATTGGCTTGAGTCAGCTTCAATGAACCTGGAATCCAAGCACTGACAAAATAGTGCTGAACTACAGCAACCCAACCACCTTTGGCTTGAACATTCAACTTATCATCATTGAAATTAGCAAATTTCAATTTGTTGTAATGCTCATCAGGGGTACCCCAAGCTCCACCAAGATAAGTCCCTAATTGGAAGATACCTTGACTTGATTTACCTGGATCGACTGAGTTATCACGTTTGATCTGACCAAAGAACTGACCTTGCCAGTTTTGCTGGCTACGGTTCATGACCTGATAACCGACTTCAATCGGGTAATCACCCTGTTTGAAGGTAAAGGTTTTCACAATCTCAACACCATTGGCAGTTTTATAAACCATTGGCACTGTGAGAACTTTTACGGTTTTACCGTTTTCAGTTACCGTTTTTGCATCATTTAAGGTATAGCTGTTTTTCTCTACCTCAAAATCAGGACGTCCATTTGCACTGCCGTCTGGTCCATTGGCACCAATTAAACCAGATTGTGCGACATAGGTACGTTTATTATCGCTTTCCAACATCACGAAAGGCTGATCACTGCCTTTGCTTTCATCATGTGCAAGCAATTCAAGACGCACAATATCACCGCCTTTTGGAGTAATCCAAAGACGATATAAATCTGTTGCGACAGTAATCAAATGCTGATTCGCTGTTGCAGAAGTAGTGTTTGCTGCTGCTACAGTATTTGCCTGTGGCATATCTGTAGATGCTGTATTTTGACTGTTTGGCAAATCTGCAGACACATCACGTGACACAACCGCTGCACTTTGCTGCTGCGGTGTGTTATTTGCGTGTCCATAGTCTTTTTGCCAAGCCAAAATAAGCAAATAAGCGGTAACCAACATGGCACCGATAATCGCAAACCTGGCCCATTGTTGCATAGCTATGACCCCAAGTAGTGAGAGTAATTTTGGTTCAAGAAACGTTCACGAAAGGGTACAGTAACATGAAGCGTTTGAGAATCGATTTGCTGAAAGGAAATAAAACGAACACCCTTTGCAGGCACAGGATCATAGCCTGAACCTCCCCAAGGGTGACAGCGACACACTCGACATGTCGTTAACCACAAACCACGTCGTGCACCGTGCATTTGTAAAGCTTCCAATGCATATTGTGAACAAGTAGGAATATAACGACAACGCGGTCCAAGTAGAGGACTAATCGCAATCTGATAGAGACGTATAAACCAATGCAGGATACGAACCATTGGTCATCTCTACTTTTGTGGGGAAATAGACGTATTATTTTGACGCTTATGTGCCAAGCGATTGAGTTTTTGCCAAGCAAATTTTAATTGCTGGTGCAATTCAGCATTTGAAATATTTTCAATGCCCATTTTAGGCATAACAACAATGTCCAACGAAGCAATTGCTTGTTGGTTCAGGCGAAAACTTTCGCGAGCGATCCGTTTTATTCGATTTCTTTCATGTGCTCGACGAACTTTCTTTTTTGCAACAACCAATCCAAGACGACTATTCGTTTCACTTGGTTTTGCTAAAAAAAGAAAATGGGGTTGATGCACTTTAAAAAGCGCACCATCGAACACACTTTTGTAATCTACAGCACAGCGTATGCGAACATCTGTGCTGAAACTATAAAGTGCCATACACCCAAGTCGATGAAGCGTTAACTTTAAATTATACAGTTAAGCTATGACGACCTTTTGCACGGCGACGAGCTAGAACTTGACGACCAGCTTTAGTTGCCATACGAGCACGGAAACCATGAACGCGTTTACGCTTTAATTCAGATGGTTGGAATGTACGTTTCATACAGAAACTCCCAAAAATTGATCTATCTATAAAGGTTCGCGATTTTATTGTGCATTTAGCGTACTGTCAATCAAAAAGCTGTTTTTTACGCTATTTCTTACATATTTCTGAAAAAATACATATCTTCAAATCAATATGTGTGTAAAAAATAGAATTTAGAGAATTCA
Source organism: Acinetobacter sp. ME22 (assembly GCF_022012315.1). Classification (NCBI taxonomy): domain Bacteria; kingdom Pseudomonadati; phylum Pseudomonadota; class Gammaproteobacteria; order Moraxellales; family Moraxellaceae; genus Acinetobacter; species Acinetobacter sp. ME22. The sequence goes on along the minus strand of NZ_JAKLTL010000016.1, from coordinate 13,026 downwards.
AATCTTACATATTTTTAATTTTATCTATGATGTCATTCATTTTGATCTTACTTACTGTTGTTCAATCTACTTTAAAAAATAAATTTAAATTCAAAATAAACCGATTTATCCACAAAACTTATCCGCCTTATTAATTAAATTTAAATTTTAAAATTCAAATTTATTATTATTAGTGTTGATATTTTTTGTGGATAATCAATTATTTCTAATAATAATCATATATTTATGTTGTGGATATTATTGTTGTTATCTTTTTTATAAAATGTGGATAACTTTGTGATATATTTTATCCACAGGTTGTGTATAAACTTATCCACAAGTATTTTGCGAAACTTTAGAGAGATTGAATTGCTATTTTTTATGCAAATCTGTGGATTTCTCTATGACAGATGTGGATAACTTGGTTAGAATACCCACCCCCTGCTGTTGAAGTACGGGGAATCTTTTTATTTAAGTCGGTACGTAGGGGAATCTCATGCTTTGGACAGACTGCTTAACTCGCTTGCGACAAGAGCTCTCTGATAATGTCTTTGCCATGTGGATTCGCCCATTGGTTGCTGAAGAGCATGAACAGATCTTACGTTTATACGCGCCAAATCCGTATTGGACTCGTTATATTCAAGAGCATCATCTTGAGTTGATTTCCATATTGGCTGAGCAGCTTTCAGAAGGTCGTATTCGCCAAGTTGAGATTATGGTGGATTCTCGTCCTGGTGCAATTTTAAAAGCCAGTGAACAGCCAGCAACAACAACAGCAGCTCTGGAAACACCTGTACCCAGTCCATCTCGAAAAGAAAAAGAATCTGAAGTCGCCCCTGTTGCTCAACCTGTGTCGAAACTGAGCAAGAAACGCCAGTTAAACCCTCTCTTTACTTTTTCCTTATTTGTTGAAGGACGTTCTAACCAAATGGCAGCTGAAACCTGCCGTAAAGTACTTACTCAGCTCGGTGCATCTCAGCACAACCCATTATTTCTTTATGGACCTACGGGTTTGGGTAAAACGCATTTAATGCAGGCCGTGGGAAATGCGCTATTACAAGCCAAACCAAATGCACGTGTGATGTACATGACCGCAGAAAGTTTTGTACAAGATTTTGTGAGCTCTCTGCAAAAAGGCAAAGTTGAAGAGTTTAAGAAAAACTGCCGTTCTCTAGATTTGTTACTGGTTGATGATATTCACTTACTGGCGGGTAAAGAAGCCAGTCTGGTGGAGTTCTTTTATACGTTTAATGCGCTGTTAGATGAATCTAAGCAAATTATTCTAACGTCGGATCGTTATCCTAAAGAATTAACTGAATTAGATCCTCGTTTAGTTTCACGTTTCTCTTGGGGATTATCAGTTGGGGTTGAACCACCTGATATTGAAACCCGTATTGAAATTTTGTTGAAAAAAGCCGAAAGCACTGGCGTTGATTTACCCCGTAACTGTGCACTCTTTATTGCTCAGCAAGTGGTTGCCAACGTTCGTGAGCTTGAAGGGGCACTCAACAAAGTTGTTGCGATCTCACGCTTTAAAGGGTCTACAATTGATCTTGATATTGTACGTGAATCGCTAAAAGATGTTTTGGCAATTCGGGCAAGAACCATTAGTACTGAAAATATTCAACGTGTGGTCAGTGAATATTTTCGTATTCCACTCAAAGAATTAGTTGGACCAAAGCGTACCCGTATTTATGCACGTCCTCGTCAGTTAGCCATGGGATTAGCGCGTGAATTAACAGGTGATAGCTTTCCTGAGATTGGTATGGCATTTGGTGGACGTGATCATAGTACCGTGATGCATGCTTGCGAAAAAGTACAAAGCTTACGTGAAGAAGATCCAATTTTTGATGAAGATTATAAGAATTTAACCCGCCTGTTACAGAGTTAAAATCCAAAATTTATTGAAGAGAAAAAGTCGAGTTGCAATGTATAGGCTTCTGCCGCATAGTACTCGACTCAACCCCCTATTTGTCTAAAAAGATACCTGTTAGAGGAATGCATTGTGCGCCTAAAAATCGCGAAAGAGAGTCTGTTAAATGTACTATCTCATGTTGTTGGGGTCGTAGAACGTCGACATACTTTAAACATTTTATCTAATGTCAAAATTCAAGCTTCTGCACAAGCATTGACCATTACAGGGTCGGATTTAGAAGTTGAATTGGTGGCAAGCATGCCATTTGCCGAAGGTGCATGTTTACAGGCAGGGGAGACGACAGTTCCTGCACGTAAACTTATGGATATCTGCAAATCTTTACCAAGCGCGGCGTTGATTGATTTACAGATTACTGAAGATCAGCGTTGTATCTTGAAGTCAGGTAATAGTCGTTTTGTACTTGGAACCTTACCTGCGGAAGACTATCCGTTATTAACGACTGAAAATACCCAAGGTACTCAGGTTCAGGTGACTCAACGCGAACTCAAACGCTTATTTGAAAAAACTGCGTTCGCGATGGCGGTACAAGATGTACGTTTTTATTTGACGGGCACTTTGCTTGAGATTGATCAAAACCAACTTCGTGCAGTAACCACCGATGGTCACCGTTTGGCACTCTGTGAAACTTCTGCTGCGTCAACTGCATCACAGCCGTTACAAGCGATTGTTCCACGTAAAGCCGTGGGTGAGTTACAACGTTTATTGACCATTGAAGATCAGCCGTTAACGGTTTTGATTGGTCGTGAATTGTTGAATGTCACCATTCAATTGCCAAGCCGCGATAAAGAGCAGGGCAGTGTTACAGTTCGCTTCACGACAAAATTGATTGATGGAAAATTCCCTGACTACCGCCGCGTGATTCCTCGTGGTGGTGACAAACATGTTGTGATTGCACATGACGTGTTTAAACAGTCTTTGCAACGTGTTGCGATTTTAAGTAATGAAAAATTACGTGGCGTATTCTTAAACTTCTATACCGATACCCTGCAACTGCGTGCCAATAACCCAGAGCAAGATGAAGCGAGTGAAGACTTAGTCATTCAATATGCCGATGAAGCATTGGAAATGTCATTCAACGCACAATACCTACTTGACGTTCTCAGTGTCTTGGATGGCGATGATGTCACCATGACCATGACTGAGGCAAACCAATCGGTATTGGTTCAAGATCCTGCTCACGCTGACCAGACTTATGTGGTCATGCCAATGCGTGTGTAACGACGCCTATGCATATTACGCGTTTAAGTATCGAACGTGTGCGTAACATTGAAATGGCTGCAATGCCTTGCTTGCAGCCATTTAATGTTTTTTATGGTCAGAATGGTTCAGGGAAAACTTCAGTTTTAGAAGCCATTCATTTACTGGCAACAGGACGTTCTTTTCGTACCCACCTTCCTAAAAATTATATTCAGCATGAGCAAAGTCATGCATTAATTTTCGCCCAAGCGGGTCAAGATAAAATTGGTATTCAAAAATTTACTTCGGGTGAGCAACTGATTAAGGTTAATGGCGATAGTATTGCAACCCAAGGTCAGTTGGCTAAAATACTTCCCTTACAACTGATTGAACCACAAAGTACCGATATTATTGATCATGGCGCAAAGCCAAGACGACAGTTGTTGGACTGGCTGATGTTCCACGTGGAACCTGACTTTTATGCGACATGGCAAGCCTATACTCGAGCTTTGAAACAGCGAAATAGTTTATTAAAAACTCAGCGACATCTGACATTGCTGGATCTTGAGCCGTGGAACAGGTTGCTGAGTGAATATGGTGAAATGTTGCACCATCAACGCATGAGTATTGTCCAGCATTGGAATCAGTATTTTCAGCAGGATATTCAGTATTTATTGCCTGATGTTGAGATTCGTCTGGAATATAGCGCAGGCTTTCATGAGAAAGAAGGTTTGCTGCAACAACTGGTTTCAGCACACGATAAAGACAAAGAGCGACGCTATACCGAATATGGTCCACATCGGGCAGATTTACGTCTAAAAACAGCGTTAGGCGATGCCGATACTGTCCTGTCGCGTGGGCAAAAAAAATTGCTGATCATTGCGTTAAAGCTGTCACAGATTGCAATGCTACATGCGAGTAATAAGGAAACTGTGGTATTATTAGATGATTTGACGGCAGAGCTTGATAATGCTGCCCAACGACGTTTATTGGAACGTTTAAGCCAACTGGGTAGTCAGGTTTTTTTGACCACTTTGGATCATGAGTTGGTACAGAAACATTTACATGATCTATCTATTTTTTATCAATTATTCAATGTAGAAAACGGCAAGATTCACAGTATTCAAGCTGATCAGCAGCCTGTTGAATCTGTCGTTCACAATGACTAGGGAGAAAACATGAGTTCAGAGTCTCAACCTGCTTCTCAAACAGAACAAACCAATGAAAAGGCTTATGATTCCTCTAGCATTAAGGTTTTACGAGGTTTAGACGCTGTACGTAAACGCCCTGGGATGTACATTGGGGATACCGATGATGGTACAGGTTTGCACCATATGGTCTTTGAGGTCGTTGATAACGCGATTGATGAAGCTTTGGCGGGGCATTGTGACGAAATCGTGGTGACGATTCATGAAGATGAATCAGTTAGTGTGTCAGACAACGGTCGTGGTATTCCAACCGATATTCACCCAGAAGAAGGTGTTTCTGCCGCAGAAGTGATTTTGACCATTCTGCATGCAGGCGGTAAATTTGACGACAATAGCTATAAAGTTTCTGGTGGTTTGCATGGCGTTGGTGTTTCGGTGGTTAATGCTTTATCGAGCAAACTACAACTGACGATTTACCGCGCAGGTCAAGTCCATGAACAAGAATATCAACATGGCGATCCGCAGTATCCACTTCATGTTGTTGGCACAACAGATAAAACAGGAACCATCGTCCGTTTTTGGCCAAGTGCAGAAACCTTTAGCCAGACGATTTTCAATGTCGATATTTTAGCGCGTCGTCTGCGAGAACTTTCTTTCTTGAATGCTGGTGTACGCATTGTTCTACGTGACGAACGTATTCACCTTGAGCATGTATATGATTATGAAGGTGGCTTGTCTGAGTTTGTGAAATACATTAACCAAGGCAAAAACCATCTGAATGAGATTTTCCATTTCACTACTCAGGCTGAAAATGGCATTGGTGTTGAAGTTGCATTGCAATGGAATGATTCTTATCAGGAAAATGTTCGCTGCTTTACCAATAATATTCCGCAAAAAGATGGTGGAACGCACTTGGCAGGTTTCCGTGCGGCATTGACCCGTGGCTTAAACAGCTACATGGAAAATGAAAGCCTGTTGAAAAAAGAAAAAGTCGGTGTCACAGGGGACGATGCCCGTGAAGGCTTGACCGCGATTATTTCTGTCAAAGTGCCAGATCCGAAATTCTCATCACAAACCAAAGAAAAATTGGTCTCGAGTGAAGTGAAACCTGCGGTTGAGCAGGCGATGAATAAAGAGTTTTCGGCTTATTTATTAGAAAACCCGCAAGCTGCAAAATCAATTGCAGGCAAAATTATTGATGCCGCACGTGCGCGTGATGCAGCCCGTAAAGCCCGTGAAATGACGCGTCGTAAGAGTGCGCTGGATATCGCAGGTTTACCAGGGAAACTGGCAGACTGTCAGGAAAAAGATCCAGCGATGTCTGAACTTTATCTGGTCGAGGGTGACTCAGCTGGTGGTTCTGCGAAACAGGGGCGTAACCGTAAGATGCAGGCAATCTTGCCGCTGAAAGGTAAAATCCTGAACGTGGAACGTGCGCGTTTTGACAAGATGATTTCTTCAGCAGAAGTGGGTACGCTGATTACCGCTTTAGGTTGTGGGATCGGACGTGAAGAATATAACCCAGACAAATTGCGTTATCATAAAATTATCATTATGACCGATGCTGATGTCGATGGTTCACACATCCGTACTTTGTTGTTGACATTCTTCTTCCGTCAAATGCCTGAACTGGTTGAACGTGGACATATTTATATTGCTCAGCCACCTTTATATAAATTGAAAAAAGGTAAGCAAGAACAATATATTAAAGACAATGATGCTTTGGAAACTTATTTGATTTCTAATGCGATTGATGAATTGTCTTTACATGTGAGTGCAGAAGCTCCTGCGATTGCGGGTGAAGCTTTAGCAAAAGTGATTCAAGATTACCAAGTTTCACAAAAGAGCTTGCATCGTTTAACTCAGCGTTATCCAGCAAGTTTGCTAGATGGTCTATTGGCAGTTGAAGCCTTTAAATCTGAACGAAATGTTGAGCAAGACTATGTACAAACATGGGCTGAACATTTGCAGGCTGAAATTACCAAGCTTCAACCAAGTCTTCGCCCAGAAGTTTCATTAGAAAGCTTTGATGTCGAAAATACCGATGGAACCAAAGTAACCCATTACTGGCCACGTATTACTGTTTATGTGCATAACTTGCCACATGCTTATTTACTTGATTCAGGTCTATTAAACTCTGCTGAATATGCACGTCTATTAAAGAACTCGAAAAGCTGGTTTAGCTTGCTAGAAGAGGGCGCATACTTGCAAAAAGGCGAGCGTCGTATCGTTGTGAGTAGCTTCCATCAAGTTTGGCAGCATATCTTGCAGGACTCACGTCGCGGCATGATGATTCAGCGTTATAAAGGTCTGGGTGAGATGAATGCTGAGCAACTTTGGGAAACCACTATGGATCCTGAAAACCGTAATATGCTACAGGTGACGGTTGATGATGCGATTGAAGCAGATCGGATGTTCTCTTGCTTAATGGGTGATGATGTTGAACCGCGTCGTGCCTTTATTGAAGAAAATGCATTGAATGCTGATATTGATGCTTAATTGAGTTAGGCATCTAAGAACGAGCACCCGTAATGGGTGCTTTTTTATTGAAATATAATCCAGAGGGTAGTTGCACAGACATAGCCAATACCCAGCATTACACCAATCCATAACATTGCACCAATCAAGTTATAAACAATGAAATAGGAATAACGCATGCCGCCTGAACCTGCAGCAAATGGGGCAAAGGAACGAATTAATGGTACAAAACGAGCAAAAATAATGGTTTTTCCACCATGTTTTTGGAAAAAGTGATTGGTTTTATCGAGGTACTCTTGTTTGATACATCCAAAACGACAGTTTAAGATTTTTGTGCCTAAATAAAGTCCCGTATAATAATTGACAATATATCCCAAGGCTGCAGAAAGAAATAACAGGATGAACATGTATTCAAGATGAACAGAACCTGCTGAAGCGCATAATGCACCGAGTGCAATCAGTAAACTATCTCCTGGTAAAAAAAACATAGCAATACAGCCTGTTTCTAAGAAAATGATTATAAAAACAATGGCATATATCCATAACCCATATTCTTGTAAAATGAGTGGAAGTTGCTGTTCAAGGCTAAACAGAAAATCAAGAATATGCATAATTGAATGCCTTTACTCTATCTATTTGATTTATAAAATATAAATTAATAATATTTTGCTTTAGAGTGTATATTATCTCCATGAGCAAAACATCTTTATGGATAATTCAGGACTTATCCACAGTTATCCACATTTTCCCCGAAGTTATCAACAGCAATGTGATGTGAGATGACCCATAATCTTCCAAGAAATTTAGCATTCACAATGATTGAATATCAATCTTTATCCACCGCTTTTAATTTGTTTTTTCTATATATTTTGCTGAGAAAATCACAAACTGTTAAGGTACTTCTTACTTTAAATGCAATTCTCATCTTCGTATGAATCAGATTACAAAAAATTTAGCGATTGTAATATTTGGACTAGGCTGCCTAGATACATCTGTACATGCTGCAACAACATGGACTTCAATTTTTAAAGATAAAAATATTGAAATTCAGTTAGATAATGGCTCATTGTTGACTCCTCAGGGAACGATTAATGTTTGGGCAAAGAATATTACTCAAACTAAAATTGTGTATATGCAGTATGAAGTACAGTGTAAGCCTCAAAAACGATTCAATATCATTGCAGTCAATGCCAAAGAACGCAAAAATAATAAAGATGTTCCCATTCGTTTAGCTGCGAAAAAAACAAGTTTGCATACTGCACCACGTAATAGTCCTGCCGAGTCTGTGGTCAATGCAGTCTGTGGTACAGGAAAAAACAAAGCCCAGTAATCACTGGGCTTTTAAGCGTTTAATCTTCAAATGAACCCTCAAGTTCTTCGAGTTCCATCATCAACTCCAGCATTTTTTCTTCCAGTTGCTCAAGTTGCTGCTTCAGATCTGTTTGCTCATTCATCAGTTTGAGTAAATCATCTTTACGGTTGGCTTCATAAAGACTTGAATCTGCCAATTGCTGTTCAATTAAGGTTAAACGTGGCTGTAATTTTTCAACTTTCGCTTCCGCATTTTCAATATTTTTACGAATCGGACGGGTTAAATCGCGGCGACGAGCGGCTTCTTTACGCTGTGCTTCTTTATCGGTTTTTGAAATCGCAGGCTTTTCTTCAACCAAAGATTTGACAGGCGCAGCAGGTTGTTGCCCATTTTTCATCATGTCGATACGAGCTTGACGCAACCAGTCTGCATAAGCAGTTAAGTCACCTTCAAACTCTTTACTTCGACCTGCATGCACTAAAATCAGCTCATCGCAGACACTGGCAATTAGTTGGCGTTCATGCGACACCAACACCACAGCACCTTCAAAGTCCTGTAAAGCCATAGTTAAAGCATGACGCATATCTAAGTCTAAATGGTTGGTCGGTTCATCTAGAATCAAGACATTTGGGCGTTTCCATACAATTAGGGCTAAGGCTAAACGCGCACGTTCACCTCCTGAAAAGCTTTCAGAAGGGGTGTCCATACGTTCACCACTAAAGCCAAAACTGCCTAAGAAAGAACGTAAAGTCGCTTCACTGATTTTAGGGTCAGCGATCCGCGCCAGTTGTAGCATTGGGCTGGCATTGCCATCTAAGGCATCCATTTGGTGCTGAGCAAAGTAACCGATATTGAGTAACTCAGATGCCTTACGATGACCACGCATGAGTGGCAAATCACCCACCAGTGATTTAATCAGGGTTGATTTACCCGCGCCATTCATCCCCAATAAACCAATACGACTGGTCGGAGTAATCTGCAAATTTACATCAGTCACAATCAGTTTTTCACCATAACCAATATCTGCGTGTTCCAGTTCCAGTAGTGGTGAACTCATTTTGGTCGGTTCACGGAAACTGAAAGTAAATGGCGTATCGACATGTGCAGCAGAGAGTTCCTGCATGCGTTCGAGCTGTTTGATACGGCTTTGTGCTTGTTTGGCTTTGGTGGCTTGTGCTTTAAAGCGGTCAATATATTTCTGCAAATGCGCACGCGTTTCGAGCTGTTTTTCGTAAGCTTGTTGCTGTTGGGCAAGACGTTCGCTACGGGTACGTTCAAAGGTCGAATAGTTACCTGTATATAAAATCAGTTCCTGATTTTCGATATGTAAAATATGATCGGTAATCGCATCGAGGAAATCACGGTCATGCGAAATCAGTACCAATGTCCCTGCATACGCTTTAAGCCAGTCTTCCAGCCATAAAATCGCATCCAAGTCCAAGTGGTTGGTCGGTTCATCAAGCAGCAGCAGATCTGAACGACTCATCAGGGTACGTGCCAGATTCAAACGCATCCGCCATCCACCCGAAAAGCTGGCAACACTCAGTTCAGATTGATGTTCAAAAAAGCCTAAACCTGCCATCAATTGCGACGCTTTGGCAGGGGCTGAGTAACCGTTAATTTCATCAAAACGCCCATATAAATGTGCGAGTTCATCATTATTAAGTTCATCAGGGTGATCCAGTTTGTGCTGAATCTCCCAATATTCCTCATCGCCTGAAAGCACGAAATCAATCGCTTTCATGTCGAGGGCTTCGATTTCCTGTGCCATATGTGCCACAGTCCAGACATTTGGGCGACTGAGCGAGCCGCTGTCTGATTCCATCCCGCCAAGCAGGGCTGAGAATAAAGTTGATTTCCCTGCACCATTGACCCCAGTTAAACCGATTTTCCAACCAGGATGCAGTTGCATCGAGGCTTTTTGAAATAACACGCGTCCACCGCGACGTAAGCTGAGTTGGTCAAGCTGAATCATAAAATTTTAACTGGGTAGCAATTTGTGCTTATTCTAATCAGGAATCCTCATAAAACCAAATTGCCATGTTAAAATTGAGTAAATTGCTAGGAATTGAATTTTTCCAACAGCAGCCCCATTTTGAATATGCTATGATTGCGCAAATTGTCTTCAGACAAGACGAAATTGATGTGAGGAATGCCCACGATGAGTACTCAAGCTTTAGTGCTTACAGATAATGCTGCAAATAAAGTCCGCCAACTTCGTGATAGTGAAGGCAACGAAGCGTTGATGTTGCGTGTATATGTGACTGGCGGTGGCTGTTCTGGTTTTTCTTACGGCTTTAACTTTGCAGAAAGTGCCAATGAAGATGATGCGGCTTTTGAAAATGGCGATGTTAAAATGCTGGTTGACTCTTTAAGCTATCAATACTTGGTCGGCTCAGTGGTTGACTATGTTGAAGGTCTTGAAGGCTCACGCTTTATCGTGCAGAACCCAAATGCAACAACAACCTGTGGTTGTGGTTCATCATTCTCGATCTAATTCGAATATTAAAAAGCCCTGCCGTAATTGATGAGCAGGGCTTTTTTTATGTCTAGAAAATAGTGTTTAAACCGCAGTCATACTGCCTAAAATGCGTAAACCTTGAGCGCCTGTCACCGCAGGTAAGTTACCACTTAACTGTTTGACAAAACGCATCGCTAACCAAGCAAAAGCAGTCGCTTCGACCCATGTTGGCGATAGTCCTAAAACATCTGTGGTTTGTACAGCCCAGTGATGTTTACGCAAACGCCAGCGCAATTGCTCTAAAATATGCGAGTTATAGGCACCGCCACCGCAAACATAAACTTCACCATTTTCCAGCCCTGAACGGTAAATGGCTTTTTGAATGGCACGAACAGTGAGTTTGGCTAAAGTCGCCTGAATATTTTCAGGAGTATCTTCAAGCTCTTCATACAAAATATCGTTGCGCCAGTCGCTAAGTTGTTCATCCAACCATTCTAAGTTGAAGTCTTCACGACCTGTGCTTTTCGGTGGCTCTTTAGAAAAGAACTCGTGTGCATATAGTCGATCCATTAAAGCGCGAATGGGTGTGCCATAGGCTGCCCAATCACCATTTTCATCATACGGATGTCCCGTATAACGTTCACACCATGCATCCATTAAAATGTTGGCTGGGCCAGTATCGAATCCATAGACCTTTTCAGGCTGATCCGCAGGCAAAATGCTGACATTGGCAATTCCACCCAAATTTAAAATCACCCGATCAAGCGAAGCATGTTGAAACAAGGCCTGATGAAAGGCAGGCACGAGCGGGGCACCTTGTCCACCTGCTGCCATGTCTCGGCGGCGGAAATCTGAAACCACAGGAATTTGCGTGAGTTCGGTAATAATGTTTGGATCACCGATCTGCAAGGTAAAACCATGTTCAGGACGATGGCGAATGGTTTGCCCATGTGAACCAATGGCGATAATTTTTTTACGGTCAAGCTGATTTTTTTCAATCAGTTGGTTAATGCCCTGTCCAATCATCGTGGCAAGTGCAACATCGGCTTTACCCATCCGATCAATTTCATTGTCATCAGGTAAAGTCAGTGCCATGAGTTGATCTTGTAAGTCAGGATCAAAAGGCACAGTAAGTGTTGCATGAAGTTGTAAAGGGTCAAATGAGGCGGCTACGATGTCGACACCGTCCATACTTGTTCCCGTCATCACTCCAATATAGATGTCTGACATGAGCAACAAAGCCTGCAATATGCTGAAAAAGTGTTAGTATATCGCACAAATTGAATAACTGATGTGTTTGGATTTTGTGATGTCAAATTTCTTACCTGCTGAAGAACAGCTTGCCCTGATCCAACGTGGCACGCATGAAATTATCTCTGAAGAAGACCTGTTAAAAAAACTGAAACAGAACCGTCCTCTTAAAATTAAAGCAGGCTTTGACCCAACTGCACCTGACTTGCACCTTGGGCATACTGTTTTAATCAACAAATTAAAAACATTCCAAGATTTAGGGCATGAAGTATATTTCTTGATTGGTGACTATACCGCGATGATCGGTGATCCAACAGGAAAGAGTGCAACTCGTCCACCATTGTCACGTGAACAAGTATTAGAAAATGCCAAAACGTATCAGGAACAGGTATTTAAAATTCTTGATCCAAATAAAACCAAAGTGGTATTTAACTCAGAATGGTTTGCAACCAAAACTGCGGCTGACTTAATCCAGTTGGCATCTCAGCAAACCGTTGCACGTATGCTTGAGCGTGATGACTTCACGAAGCGTTATAACAACCAGCAACCGATTGCGATTCATGAATTCCTGTATCCATTGGTACAGGGTTATGACTCGGTTGCTTTGCATGCAGATGTTGAATTGGGTGGTACAGACCAAACCTTTAACTTGTTGATGGGTCGTACCTTACAAGGTCGTTATGATCAAGAAGCGCAAGTGTGTATCACTGTACCAATTCTAGAAGGTCTGGATGGCGTCAATAAAATGTCGAAATCACTCGGCAACTATATTGGTGTGTTTGATGCTCCAGGCGCGATGTATCAAAAAGTCCTTTCAATGCCAGACTCTTTGATCGAACGTTATTTTGATTTGCTCAGCTTTAAATCTTTAGACGAAATCAAAACCCTGCTAAAAGAAATTGCAGAAGGGCGTAATCCACAAGAAGTGAAGAAAATCCTTGCGCTTGAATTGGTCGAACGTTTCCACGGTGCTGAAGCAGCTGCGAATGCACATAAAGGTGCGGGTAATATCATCACAGAAGGTGAATTACCTGAAGGTACACCAGAAGTGACCATTTCACGTGGCGAGTTTGGTGGTGAACTATTTATTGCCTCTATTGTTCGTGCGGCTGGTTTAACCAAAAATGCAGCGGCAGCGAAAGATGCTGTGGCACGTGGTGCAGTTAAAGTTGACTGGAATGTGGTTGATGCGGGTTATTCGGTGAAAGAAAACACGACGATAATCGTTCAGTCAGGTAAAAAAGCGATTGCTCGAGTGACATTTACGGACTAAGAGTCGAAAAAC
>NZ_JAKLTL010000015.1:0-45297 GCF_022012315.1 Acinetobacter sp. ME22 | reverse complement strand
CCAGCGTTTGAATTGTCGGCCAAGAAAAAGACTCGGCGTTAAAAGTCCGAGTCAGGTATTATGGCAACAACATGGTGTTGCACTTCAAATGCTAATCTAAGTGTTTTATTACGAATAATGACGGAGATTAATCCATCAGAACTGTGATCTTCAATGAATAATAGCTTCTTATTCAATGTAAACAGTAGAAATTTCTACATACCTTGATATTGGGTATGTTTTAAAAGCATCTTTTGTGTAGATTATTCATCGGAGTAGATGGCTGCTAAAGCCTTTTTCACAATGAACAGAACAAGAAAGTATCAAAAAGAGGATAAATAAAACACGTAACATAGATTATGTAGATGTTCGATTATATGAAAATTTTTACACTAGAATTTAGCGCGATGCGCATCTGGATAGAGTCAGCCTATAGCACATGAGGCAATCTCAAAAAGAGATTGCCTCATGTCTAGGATGTGGGGAATAACTGATTTCTTACATAATTCAGCAAAATTATTCTTTATTTGCCAAGGTCATTGCTGCCATGTCGTACAGAATCAATAATGTTGCTATGTTGAGATTTATTTGATCGAATCATTTTCATCACCTCATATGCGAAGACGATGATAACAATTGCAATTAGAGACTGCCCTAAACTTAAGCGTGTAGCAGGATTGATACCCATACTGATTAGAACAGCGATAATGCAGGCAGTCACGAACAAAGGTAGCCAAGGATATAACCACATTTTAAATTTTAGCGTTCCTTCACGTTCCCACTTTTTACGTAGCTTTAATTGTGATAGGCAAATCATTAAATAGATGAATAGAAACAATGCACCTGATGAGTCTAGTAAAAACTGGAAAGCTGTGTCTGGCCATAATGCAGCAATCACAACACATCCATATCCCACTAAGGTTGATGTCAAAACTCCCCATACTGGTACACCTCGTTTATTCTTTTTAGCTAACCAGCTTGGAGCTTCATGATTTGAACTGAGTACATGTAACAGACGTGAAGAAGTATATAACCCTGCATTAAGTACAGATAAGACAGCAACGAGAATCACAAGAGTTAATGCCGTACCTGCACCTGGAATACCAATCGCATCCAATGTTGCCACAAAAGGGGATTTACCAGGAACAACCATAGTCCAAGGTTGAGCGACGACAATAAACAGTGTTGATAAAACAAAGAACACCATAATCCGGATCATTACAGTATTTACAGCACGTCGAATGTTTTGTGATGGATTATCAGATTCAGCCGCAGCAATAGTCGCAACTTCAACGCCACTCATTGAGAAAATGACTGAAACAACACCAGAGAATAGTGCAAGAGGACCATGTGGTAGAAATCCTCCATGTTGGGTCAAGTTTGCAAAAGAAGCTGTAGAATTTGGCCATAGTTTAAAGACATACATACCAACAATGATTAAGAAAACGATGATTGCTGCAACTTTAATGCCTGCAAACCAGTATTCAGCTTCACCAAAGGAGCTCACAGATAATAGGTTTAGTGATGTCATTAGTATTAATAAAACTAAAGAAATGGCCCAAACTGGAATATCGGACAACCATCCATGAATAATCTGCCCTCCAACCACAGCTTCAAAACCAACGACCACTACCCAGAAATACCAATAAAGCCAACCTGTTGAAAATCCAGCTATATTCCCAAAAGCGAGTCGAGAAAAATCAACAAATGAGCCAGATGTTGGATGAGCAGCTGCCATTTCTCCTAACATTCGCATAATTAAGCCAACCATGATGCCTGTAATGGCATAGCAGATAAATGCAGCAGGACCAGCGGCGGCAATGACTGAGCTAGAGCCAACAAAAAGCCCAGCTCCGATGACACCTCCAAGAGCTAACATACTAATATGACGGGTTTTAAGCATCGATTTTAAATGTGGATCATGTTCCTTATGAATCGCCATTATTCATTTCCCTCTGAGTTATCGTTTAAATTTCATTCAGAGATATAAGCATGTGAGCAAGGCATTGCCTATACGGAAAAAAGATGAATTAAAACCTAGATTTTGTATAAATGTATGAAAGAGCAATCGATCATGCTGAGGAATCTATACAGTGCCGAATAGCCTAAAATGCGGAAAATACTTTGATACTGAACTTTTAGCTAGAAGGGTATTTATCTTATCATCTATGGCTATTTGCAATAGTACGAAATAAATTACCTAAACTGTTTTAGGTAATTTATTAATTAATTGACTAAATGAATTTTTTAATTTTCTATCCGTTTTCCATGTTCCAGTATCCATGTACGTTGTCTATTCTTAGATTTTTTAATCTTATAGAAAATGTAAAGGGCTAAAAACCAAAATGGTGAAATCGCAAGTGAAATTAATGTTTGATGATCTAAGCCTAAAATAATAATCGAAAATATTAAAAAGGCTAATGTAGCCCATGACATAAAAATACCAAAAGGCATTTTATAGATAGACTTTTCATGCAATTCTGGATATTTTTTACGGTATACAAGGTAAGAAATTAAAATAAGTCCAAAAGTAAAAATAACTAAAATTGAACCAAATGTTGAGATGATAGTAAAAGCCACCATGACATTAGGAACAATAAAAAGAATAGAAGTTCCTAAAAATACACATGCCATTGAAAAAATTAAACTATTTACTGGGACTTTTCTTTTTGATAAATAACTAAATTTTTCAGAAGCATCTTTCTCTGTAGCTAAACCATATAGCATGCGGCTAGTTGCAAATATTCCACTATTGGCAGAAGACATTGCTGATGTGGCAACAACAAAATTCATAATACTAGCGGCAGCAGGTAAACCAATTAAAGTGAAAAATTGTACGAATGGACTTTTGTCTGTACTAATATTAACCCAAGAAGTTACAGAGATAATGCAAATTAGTGCTAGAACATAAAATAAAATGATTCTCAAAGGAATAGAGTTAATAGCTTTTGGTAATGATTTTTGTGGATCTTTGGTTTCTGCTGCAGTTGTACCTACTAGTTCAATACCAATAAAAGAGAAAATCGCAATCTGAAACCCTGAAAAAAATCCAGATATCCCAAATGGAAACATTGCATCCTTATCTAATAAATGATTAAAAGAAGCAGTTGTACCACTTGGAGAAACAAAATGAGAAAAAATTAAATATAAACTAACCAGTAAGAATGAAACAATAGCGATAATTTTAACAAGTGAAAACCAGAATTCCATTTCTCCAAAAATTTTAACTGTAAGTAAGTTCAATAATGTTAATATAGTAATAGTTGTAAATGCTGGTATCCAAGCTGGTAAATCAGGATACCAGAATTGCATATATCCTCCAATAACAATCATATCTGCTATTGCTGCAACTACCCAACTTAACCAATATGACCATCCTAAAAAATATCCTGCCCATGGACCTAAATATGCAGTACAGAAGTCAGCAAATGATTTATATCTTGTATTTGATAAGAGCAATTCGCCCATTGCTCTCATTACAAAAAAGAAGAAAAAACCAATGATTAGATATGTAAATATTACAGACGTTCCTGAGACTCCTAGTGTTTTACCAGACCCCATAAACAAACCTGTACCGATAGCACCACCAATTGCAATTAATTGGATATGGCGATTAGACAATGATCTGTCTAAATACTCATCATTTTCCTTATTATAATGATGACCACCTAACAAATCACCATCAATATATTTATCTTGCATAAAATCAACCTTAAATTAATCTAGATAATAAAAATCCAATCAGATTAAGATAATGTTATGCAATATTAATGCCAACAAAAAACAAATAAAATTATAGAATAATTTTAAAATAATACTATTTTTGTATAATAATTAATCCTGCTCTTAGCCCTTTTTTAACATTATTATTTGGAAATAATATTCTCACCTCGGAATTAAATAATATTTCATTTTTATTTTGTGTAGCAATGATATTTTTTGGTGCAAATAATGTAAAATTTGGTGCATTATCTGGTAAATTAAACTTGAAATCATCATATTCTTTCAATATTGATGATTTCACAATGAATATATCTATAAATGATTTTTTTCGGAATGGAAATTCTTTTTTAAGAAGAATATTTTCTAACATCATTTTAATATCATTAAATTCTACCAGATTATTCTCACCTAATTTATTTGCTTTACCTAATTCTAAAGTAACACTTGCAGATAAAAATAATGAACTGGTAAATTGTGTAAATGTTTTTCCAATTTCATTATGATATACAAGAGCATCTATATTAGATGACTCAATGAATTCTATTAACTTATTATCATAGGGATGTACCTGATAAGGCAATAGTGCAAAAGTTTGAAATAATGATGTTCGTATAGCAGTATGTAGATCATAGTGATAACGTTTGTTATTTATTGGACTATTTTTAAAAAATAAATCCACTGCTTTCTCTAATTCTTTGGCACGTTGTATTTCTCTATCTGTTTCAATATCATTATAATCACAGAAAAATAATCTATTTAAATCATTTTCTAGATACCTTTTACCTAGACGTATAGCTTGTGGATTTCCAAATATAAATAGAACATGTTCTTTTAATATTATTTTTCCAGAAAATAAATCATTAACAATTTGATCAATAATTTCTATAGGTGCTGTTTCATTTCCATGGATGCCCGCTGAAATGATAATCGAACTAGTACTTGAGTTATGAGGTATACACTCAAGAATTCCTTCACCTAGATTTTTCCATGAAAAATTTTTATGAATTCCTCTATATTCTTCACAAGCATTCTTAGATAAAAGCGTATTTAAAAAGCCTTCCATTTGAATAACCTTTATTTTTTAAATTGTATAAAAAATCTAATTTTTAAAACAATCATTCTCTTTTTAATTAAAAAACTGAATATTTTCATTTGATTTATAGAATTTTAAAGCTTTCATAGTGATGGATTGCTCCAGCAATCCATCAAAATTAATTTCAGAATATATAAATCATTTTTCTGCTATTCATTAGAGTGTAAGACCTGGTGATAATGTTGAAGGAAGCTTTAATTCTGTGCTTTCAAGTGAAGCCATTGGCCATGCACAATAATCAGCTGCGTAAAATGCACTGGCTCTATGATTTCCAGATGCACCTACCCCACCAAAAGGTGCAGCACTTGATGCACCAGTTAATGGTTTATTCCAATTGACAATTCCAGCTCTAGATTCAAGCAATAATCTTTCAAATAATTCTCTTTGGGGTGAAACTAATCCTATGGATAGACCAAATCGAGTTTTGTTAGCGATTTTAATTGCGTCATCAAAATCGTCATAACGATAGAGAGTAGTGAGTGGGCCGAAGTATTCTTCATCAGGAATATTTTCTGTATGTTTGAGTTCTAAAATACCTGGTGTTAGGATTGAATTATTAATAATAGGCTTTGTCATCTTCAGTAATGGTTTAGCACCTAATTCAATTAATTGTTCTTGTGCAATCATCATTCGATCTGCTGCTTCTGATGAAATGACTCCCCCCATAAAAGGTTGAGGTTCAGCATCCCATTGACCAACTTTCAACGTTTTTGAAACTTCAACCAAGCGTTGAATGAGAGCATCTCCTTTTTTCCCTGTTTTTACCAAGATACGTCGTGCACATGTACATCTTTGACCTGCTGAAATAAAAGCAGACAGTATAATTAAGTTCACAACAGCATCTATATTAATTACGTCATCTACAATTAGTGCATTATTTCCACCCATCTCTAATGCCAAGATTTTCTCTGGAGAATTGATCATCTGGCGATGCAGGTGATATCCAGTGTTTGCACTTCCTGTAAATAATAGACCATCAATTTCATGTGCTGAAGCGAGGGACTCACCTGTGTTACGACCACCTTGTATTAGATTTAAGACTCCTTTAGGTAAACCTGCTTTTTCCCAGAGTTTTACTGTTTCTTCAGCTGTCCAAGGTGTTAGCTCACTTGGTTTAAATACAATAGTATTTCCAGCTAATAATGCTGGAATAATGTGCCCATTTGGTAAATGCCCAGGAAAATTATAAGGGCCAAATACAGCCAAAACACCATGAGGGCGATGACGTAATGATGCAATCCCATCAGATATTTCAGTTGAGCTAGTACCTGTTCTTTGATGATAAGCTTGTACAGATATTTGAGCCTTGCCAATCATTGACTGCACTTCCGTCAATGTCTCCCATCTAGGTCTAAACTAATAATTTGAGCAAGATGGCTTTTATGTTCTTCTAGTAAAGTGACAAATTTGACAATCACTTCTAATCTTTGTTCAAACCCTGTTTTTGCCCAATTTGGAAAAGCATCTCGTGCTGAAAGACATGCATGTTTAACATCAGAATTCGAAGCTTCTTTGCCTTGCCAGATTACTGAATTATCAAAAGGATTTTCCTTTATAAAAGTCTGACCTTGACCATCATGCCAAATACCATTAATAAATAGTTGTCCTTTTGACATTATTGTTTTCCTTGAATGTTTACAGTAAGTAATCGTATTTGATCACCATCTTGAATATGCAATTGCTCTGCTTGTTCTGTACTTAGTTCTAAGGTGTTTTTCTTTGGCTGGTTATAAACTAGAATTGCTCGGTAATTTTCATAGCGATCATTTGCAATAATGAAAGGTTCATCTTGAAAATTGATATTTTCAGCAGATTCAATATGAACAGTAAATATCTGACTCTCTTTCATAGCTCTTAAATTTTCAATATCTGCCTGTAATGTTGCACCACCATCAAAAATGTCGATATATCCCTTATAACGTAAACCTTCACCAATTAGCAGGTTATATGCAGGCATAGTATTTGGGTGAACCATACCAATTACAGCTCTTGCGTCATCGGGCAACATATCAACATAAAGCGGATGACGCGGCATTAGCTCTGCAATAAATACTTTTTGACCAACACCACTTAAGTAATCAGCTTTAGTAAATTCGATATTAAAAAATTTATGCCCAACTGCATTCCAAAATGGAGAGTGACCATTTTCATCTGAATAACCACGCATTTCAGCAACAATAGTTTCTTCAAAATATTGACGAAATGCTGAAAGAAACAGAAAACGGACTTTAGATAAGAATTTACCATTTTTGTTTAGACGGTAGTCTGGGTCTAAAAATAAGGTACATAGCTCACTACAGTTCGTATGATTATTGCTTAGATAAAGAGTTGGTAACGATTTATAGACATTTAAGGGTTCAGACGCATGAACTTGTGTCCCGACATGAAAGTTATACCAAGGTTCTTTTAAACCTAGTGCAACTTCAATTCCGCAAACACCAACCACTTTCTTTAATTCAGTATCTTCTAAAACAAATAAATAAACTTGATCAACTTTGTCTAGCTTACCTGCTACGGTATCACAGGCACGTTGAATACGTGCTGCCAATTTTTCCATATTTGGTTGTAGCGATGTCAAACCAAACCCAGCTTTCTCAGCGAGGGTATATAAATCATTTACATCTTGAGGATGAATATAACGAATAATCATCATGTCTATTATTCCCCTTTTTGACTTTTAACGAAGCGAGCAAGTGCATGATCAAATCGTTTGAGTCCTTCATCAATATCAGAAAATGGAATAATTAAAGAAGGTGTAAAGCGGATAACGTTAGGACCAGCAACAAGTGCAAGTAAACCCTCTTCCCCTGCTAATTTATTAATATCTTTTGCTTTACCAGCGAACTCTTCTTTTAAAACACATCCAATTAACAACCCATCACCACGAATAACTTCAAAAAGTTCATGTTTTTCATTTAATTGATACAGAGCATTTTTAAAATACTTTTGGCGTTCTTCGACACCATTTAATACCTCTGGTGTATTGATATGACTAAATACCGCTCCAGCAACTGCACATGCCAATGGATTTCCACCATATGTCGTTCCATGGTCACCCACTGCAAATTGGTTTGCAAATTGGTTTGTTGTTAGCATTGCTCCTATAGGGAATCCACCTCCTAAGGCCTTAGCTGTGGTTAAAATATCAGGGACGATGCCTGAATTCATGTATGCATACAAACGCCCTGACCTGCCAACACCAGTTTGTACTTCATCAAAAATAAGAACAGCACCAGTTTGGTCACATAATTCACGCAAACCAGCTAAAAAATCTAAATCAGCAGGAATAACCCCACCTTCACCCTGAATAGGTTCAACAATAACCGCACAGGTTTTTTGATTGATGGTTGCTTTTGCTGCATCTAAATCATTAAATGCAATATGGTGAATACCGTCAGGTAGTGGAGCAAATTCTTTAGAATATTTGGGTTGTCCTCCAGCAGAGACTGTAAACAAGGTACGACCATGAAAAGAATTATGAAAAGCAACGATCTCATTTTTTCCATCTATTTCGCTTAATCGTCCAACTTTACGTGCAAGCTTTAATGCTGCTTCATTCGCTTCAGCACCAGAATTACAAAAGAAAACCTTATCAGCGAAAGTGCTCTCTACCAATTGCTTTGCTAACCTAAGGACAGGCTCATTAGTATAGCCATTCCCAATATGACATAATTTTTCAGCCTGTTCTTTAACTGCATTTATGGCAACTGTATGTGCATGTCCTAAAGCATTCACAGCAATTCCACCTGCAAAATCAATATATTCCTTATCATTTTGATCCCAAACTCTTGAGCCTAATCCTTTTACTGGAATAAATGCTGCAGGAGCAAAAACGGGAACCATATATCGATCAAAATCTTGACGTGTAATCACTTGATTTAACATTGAAACCTCTTCTGAATCATTTCCATTACATCATTAGCTTTTTATTTATAAATGTAAGCTATTGATATATTTTAAATAAAATAAATATTTGCATATTATTTAATAAGTATTTTAACTTTTAAACTAATCACAATTTCCAGAAATAAACTGATTAATCTTCTCTTTATAGCGATAAGCGATTGCTAGCCAAATAAACCAAATAGGTGCAAGATATAGCCCCATACGTGTATCTTCTTTTAGACAGATTGCAATTAATGCGAATCCAAAGAAGGCTAAACATAAATAAGAAAGGAGGTTCCCAGCAGGCATTTTATAAATAGATGTTTGGTGTAAATCTGGACGTTTCTTACGATAAGAAAGATATGCCAGAATAATGAGTGACCAAATAAAGATTAGAAAAATCGCAGATAATGTCGATAGCATCGTAAATAATGTCATGACATTTGGAATAAAAATGAGAAGAACGGCACCAGTGAACATGCAAAAACCAGAAATTAATAAACCTCGTAATGGGATATTGGTTCTTGATAAAACTTTAAACTGATTCGGTGCTTGTTTTTCCCAAGCAAGACCAAATAACATGCGACTAGTAGAAAATACACCACTGTTTGCAGAAGAAAAAGCCGATGTTAGTACAACAAAATTAATAATGGCTGCAGCGGCAGGTAAGCCTGCAAGGGAAAATAGCTCAACAAATGGACTTTTATCTGGTGAAATATAGTGCCAAGAAGTCACAGAGATAATACAAATTAATGACAGAACATAGAACAACATGATTCTAAAAGGAATTGAGTTAATCGCACGTGGTAAATTACGCTCAGGATTTTTTGTTTCCGCTGCAGTAACTCCAACTAATTCAATTCCAATAAAAGAGAAAATAGCAATTTGAAATCCCGCAATAAAGCCTAATGTTCCATTTGGAAAAATAACGGCAGGATCAATTACATGATGAAAGGAAGCTTGTACTCCATTAGGGGACTTAAATCCTGAAAAGATCATCCAAAATCCAACAAGAATAAGTAGTACAATTGCACAAACTTTAATAATCGAGAACCAGAATTCAGCTTCACCAAAAGCTTTCACGGACATTGCATTAAGAAGAATTAGAGCAGCTAATGCACTAAATGCTGGGATCCACAAAGGAGTGTCTGGGAACCAGAATTGAAAATAACCTCCTATTACTACAACATCCCCGATACAAGCAACTACCCAGCTCAACCAATAAGTCCAGCCAATAAAAAATCCTGTCCAACCTCCGAGATATTCTCCAGTAAAATCAGCAAAAGAACGGTATTTACTATTTGAAAGCAATAATTCACCAAGAGCTCGCATCACTACAAACATGAAAAATCCAACAATCATGTAAGTTAAAATAATGGATGAGCCCGATAAATGAATGGTTTTACCCGCCCCCATAAATAAGCCTGTACCAATGGCCCCTCCAATGGCAATTAACTGAATATGCCGATTTTCCAGTTTTTTCTGCAAAACATGTTCATCTGCCTTGATGGTTGTATCACTTAAAGTATCTATTTCCATGTGCTTTCCTCATCAGAATGACGTTGTAAAAAAATTTCAGCTAACATACAACGTGCACCGCCACCGCCTAAGTCTTCAATAACATCTATTGGAGCCAAAGCCAGATGTGCATAATCAGAAATCAGTTTTTGCTGTTCTGGATTAAATGCATTCCATGCGCGTGTCGACATTGCATAAACTGGCTCATTGTTTGTATTTTTCAGTTCTAAAATATTGCAGGAGAAGTTTTCCATTTGTTCATAACTGACATCAATAATGGTTTTTCCACATACTTCCAATAGATTTATCAATTGGTTACGTTCTAATTCATCATGGATGGATTCAAGACAGACCACTGCAAAGCGAGTACCCAAACTCATCATGACATTAGTGTGATAAATTGATTTTCCATTACGGTCTGTCGCGTTAAACCAAAACAATTCATAACCTGATAACTTTGAATATTCTTGTCCAACTAGCTCTGCACTTCGGGTAGAACGACAAACAAAAGCTTTTTGATGGTCATGTTCTAAAATCAATACCCCAGTCCCTTCAAAGTAAAATCCCTGCTTTTCAAAAGGTGATAAATCAATATGTTTATTGACAATAAATTCATGACAAAGCTTATTCAGAATTTCGGGTCTGCGTTCACGACGTCGATTTAGTGCCTCCATTGGATAAGTGAAAACAGATGCATCATTACTGGTACTTAACCAATTATTCGGAAAGATTGAGTCAGGTGTTTCATTGATCAAACCATCTTCAATAATCACAACATGAATACCAGCCTGACGTAGCACTTCGCTATATTGATCGAAAGCAATTTGAGCTTGATAAGTTGTATCTACTGAATTTTCAATATGTTTCTGAAATGAGTTACTGTGTAAAGTCTGTGGATTTGCATAAAATGCCGCGGGTCTTACCATCAATACTGTATTAGTTGTTTGCATGATGAATACTCAACACATTTAGTGAATAACGATGATTAAAATCAACAAGTTGATAAATGCTTAGTTTGGCAAAATATCTACTGTTACATTTCGATTACAGTATTATTGGCTATCAAATTGATTTGAAATAGTTGTAAAAAAGATCAAAAAGTTCTATATTTTCTCAAATTGTAAATACATTTTTATCAAAATGAATCCAACAGACCTACACATACTCAACCTCTTACGTGAAAATGCAAGAATGTCGATCACTGAGATTGCTGAAAAGGTACGAGCCTCAAGAGCAACTGTTCAAAAACGAATTGAGTTTATGGAGAGTACTGGCATCATCACTGGATATACGGTAAAGGTTAAGCCTAGTTTCGAACATCATATGATTCGTGCCTGGATGAACATCATGATAGAAGGAACTAGAATGCAAAATATTATCAAGGAGTTACGTTTACAACCTGAAGTTAATAGCTTGCATTCTACTAATGGAAAATGGGATCTTCTTGTCGAACTAAAAGTTAAAAATTTGGAAGAACTCGATCAAGCATTAGGTAAAATTAGAAGAATATCGGGCATTCACAACACTGAAACCAGTCTTCTGTTATCTACCTATAAAGCCTAATTTTTGGGATGCGCTCGTAGGCAAAAAGCTAACTTTTATAGTCAAATTATCTATATTCGACCTTCAAATCCCATTAATGTATTCACAGCATTTACCCCTATTTCATCTACCATATACCCACCTTCCATAATGAATAATGTAGGAATATTAAGCTTAGAAATGAGATCACCCATTTTGAAATAATCTTCACTCTCTAATTTAAAGTGACTAATTGGATCATTTTTAAAAGTATCAACGCCTAATGAAATAATTAGAAACTCTGTATCATGTTGTTGAATTCTCTGTAATGCATTTTCTAAAGCCATTACATATTCACTCCACATAGTATCTCTAGGTAATGGATAATTTGCTGTAAAACCAGTACCTTGACCTGCGCCCGTCTCATAATCGAAGCCAGAAAAGTAAGGGTAAGATATCTTAGGATCCCCGTGAATAGATGCAAAAAAGACATCATTACGTTCATAAAAGATATTTTGTGTTCCATTACCATGATGAAAGTCAACATCTAAAATGGCTACACGCTTAACACCACTACTTAAAACGTATTCCGCAGCTATTGCAGCATTGTTTAAATAACAATATCCACCCATATATTCTTTGGCAGCATGATGCCCAGGAGGCCGGCACAGTGCAAAAGCAGAATGTTGTCCACACATAATCTGCTCTGCGGCGGTTAATGCAGTATCAGCACTAGCCTTTACTGCTTCCCATGTTCCAGCAGTAATTGGAGAGCCTGCGTCCATTGCATAAAATCCAAGCTTACCATCAATAAATTCTGGCTCATTTGCATTTCCCAAGTCTTTGACTGGCCAAACTAAGGGAAGCGCATCACATTGCTTTCCTGTTGCAGTCCATTCAGACCATGCATTTTCTAAAAACTGAATATAACGCTCCGTATGTGCTGCCACATAACAAGATCGATCAAATTCTTTTTCTTGATGTACTTTGCCTAGATTAGCCGCTTTTACACGAGCCAAAACCATATCTGCACGCTGAGGCTTTTCAAAAGAGGCACTTACTGTGCCATCTTTTAACTCTGAACCATGGTGTAAGTGATGCTTTGAACTATATATAGTCAGCATTGCTTTCCTGTATTTTGTATTTAAGAACATAGATATAATTTAAAAAAGAACACGAGAAATTACTTTGCTTTTCTTTTTATAAAATGAGATATTTAGAAATATTATTATCAATTATCACCATAATGAGCAATAAAATTTCTAAAGCGAATTTAGACTTAACAGACTTAAAAATTTTAGGTCTGTTACAACAAAATGGTGCGCTATCAAGTACAGAATTGAGTGAGACATTATCAATGTCATTAGCTCCATGTTGGCGTAGAAAAAAGCGCTTAGAAGAAATAGGGATTATTAAAAGCTATCAAGCCAATCTAGATCGTAAGCAATTAGGAATCGATGTCCTTGCATTTGTACAGATTAGATTCGGTCAGCACTCTGGTATTCAACCAGATCAATTTGAAGAGAAGATATGTGAGTTAGATCAAGTTTTATCTTGCCATAAGGTAACCGGTGAAGCGGATTACCTACTCACTATTATTGCAACTGATCTGGAAGGATATGGCCATTTTGTTGAAAATATTCTCCGTAAACAGCCTGGAATTATTTCAATTCAATCAAGTTTATCTTTAAGAGAAATAAAAAATTCATCTCGGATCCCTGTTAATTTTTAAAAATTTATTTAATTATTTATAGATAGATGATTACGCAAAAAATCAATAAACACCCGAACTTTTGCTGGTAGTAAGCGAGTTTCCGTCAAAGCATATACGGGTAGAACATCACCTTTCCATTCAGAAAGAATTGGCGTCAACAAACTTGCTTTTAGGTCATCTTGTACCACTTCATAAGGGGTAAATATTATGCCTTGACCAAGAAGAGATAACTTTCGGGTCATACCTACATTATTCAGCATGAATCTCGCACCAATCTTTACTTCTATTTTCTCTTCAGCTCGATACAGTTTCCAATGTGTGTTATTCGGGAAGCTCAAACATTCATGATGAACAAGATCATTCGGATGTTGAGGAATACCATATTGTTCTAGGTATTTGGGCGATGCAAAAAGCTGTCCTCTGAATTGCATGAGTTTATGTGCAATTAGATTGGAATCTGGAGGATTTCCCATACGAATCGCGACATCAATATTCTGAGTAACTAAATCAACTAATCTGGGCGTGAGATCAATTTCGAAATTAATACCTGGGTAATGTTCTGCGAATTCTACCAATAATGATGTTAAAAAAATGGTTCCAAAATCAACAGGTAAAGAGATTCGTAATGTTCCGCTTGGTTTAGAAAGCATCTCGCCTAATTGCTCATGAGCGAGCTTGGCTTCACCAACAATTCGTTTACAACGTTCAAAATAAATCTGCCCAGCTTCTGTCAGCTCAACTTTTCGTGTAGTCCGATGTAGTAATCGCAGACCAATTGCTTCTTCCAAATGGCTGATTCTTCTTGAAAGCGTTGAACTCGGCATATCTAAATTCTCTGCCGCTTTTCTAAAACTCATGACTTTACAGACTTCAACAAACAACGCCATGTCATTCAAAAGTTCCATTGTTATTGTTCCATTTATGCAGCAATCATTTTCATTTTAGCTTATTTATCCATTTTTTAAATTAATGAATACTAATCAGCATATCGCAGTAATTCAAAAATCAGATTTCATGTCACTGAAGCTGATTGTAGAAATTTAAAGGAAATGTAGAACATGAACAAAATATTCGAACCCGCTCAACTTGGTCGTTATACCTTAAGCAATCATCTTGTGATGGCACCGATGACCCGCTCTCGTGCTCAATTCGATGGTACACCAGGTGAACTCTCAGCAGAATATTACGCACAACGGGCAAGTGTTGGCTTAATTATTACAGAAGGTACGCAGCCGTCAGATGATGGGCAAGGCTACCTCACCACACCAGGGATATACACCGATGCTCATATTCAAGGCTGGAAAAAAACCATTGATGCTGTTCATGCAAAAGGGAGTCATATTTTCATCCAATTAATGCATGCAGGTCGGATGTCACATCCAGACAATACACCTCATCATCGTTTAGGGGTTGCGCCTTCAGCCATTGCACCAGAAATGGGTATGTTTACAGCCACTGGTATGCAAGAGATTCCAACACCTAAAGCCTTAAGCATCGACGAAATTAAACAAACGATTCAGGACTTTAGACATGCAGCTAAATCTGCAATTGAGGCTGGCGCAGATGGTGTTGAGATTCATGGTGCTAATGCGTACTTAATTCAACAATTTTTTGCTCCAAGTGCCAATACACGTACCGATGAATATGGTGGTTCCATTGAAAACCGTGCTCGCTTTGCCATTGAAGTCGCTACAGCAATTGCAGAAGAGATTGGTGCAGATCGCACAGGTATTCGTCTATCACCTGGAACAACTTTATGGGGAATTGATGAAGGTGAAGAAGGTCCAGAGTTATATCGCTATCTAGTGAAAGAACTGAATAAATTAGGGCTTGTTTATGTACATGTGATGCATCAAGGCAATGAAGAACTCTTAGCAGATATTCGTAATCTTTGGACGCAAACACTCATTCTTAATCGCCCTGACCAACCACGAGAAAAAATTGGAACTGATCTTGAAAGTGGTTTAGCTGATTTGGAAGCTTATGGACAAATGGTCTTAGCCAACCCTGATTTTGTAGAGCGTTTAAAAACCAATGCTCCAATGAATGAAGCCGATCGTATGACGTTCTTTGGCGGAACAGAGAAAGGCTATACCGATTATCCAACACATGGCCAAGCATAAGCGAAGTCAATTGAAAGGAGGAGAAAGTCATGTCTGAAATCTTATCACTTGAACGCATAAACATTGGTAGCCAATTTAGAGCATATGGCTTAAGAGGTGCGTACAACGCAACAAATCCATTTATTGGCGTTGATCATGCATGGATGAGTGGACCGACTTTTCCTCCTCATCCACATCAAGGCTTCTCAGCAGTTTCATATTTATTCCTTGATTCAGAAACAGGAATTAATAATCGCGACTCAATTGGGACCAAAAATCTTATAAAACCAGGTGGTCTGCATTGGACGACTGCTGGTCAAGGGATCGTACATGAAGAAGTTCCTGCTGAAACAGGAAAGACCGTACATTCACTACAAATCTTTATTAACTTGCCATCGCACTTACAAGAAACAGCACCAGGTTATCTCATTCTTGAAGCTGAAGATGTCCCTACAGTACATCGAGAAGGGGTTAAAGTTCGTGTGCCTTTAGGTCATTTTGAAAATGTTCAATCACCACTGACCCCACCCACTGAAGTCACAATGTTGGACATTAGTCTAGAACCAAACGCAGAACTTATTTTGACCTTAGTACCTGAACATTCTGGCTTTCTCTTACCTGTCTATGGCGAAGTTCTTGTAGATGATCAGATCTTTAAGCTTGATGATTTACATGTCCCTATTTTTAAAGAAAAAGAAGTAACTCAGTATATTTCTTTGAAAGCTCTTGAACGAGGAGCAAAACTCGTTTTTTTTAGTGCTAAACCATTATCAAATTAAATGAGGGAACTCAAATGACTTTCAAACGATTTACAGGTGAAGATTCAGCGTTGTTATTGATTGACCATCAAGTTGGAACAATGAGCTGGGTTAACTCGATTTCACTCGAAGAGATGAAACGCCATGCAGTTATGTTGGCTAAAACAGCAAAAATTCTGAATATTCCGACTGTACTTACTTCTAGCATGGAAGAATATGCTCAGGGGCCTTTGATGGATGAGCTGAAAGATATTTTACCTGTTGAATTCGAAGCCCGTATTAAGCGTTTAGGCATCGTCAACGCAATGGATGATGATAATTTTGCCGCAGCAGTCACAGCAACAGGACGTAAGCGTATCATCATTGCGGGGGTAACAAATGACGTATGTACAGTATATCCAGCATTAACTTTGATTGATCAAGGTTATGAAGTTCAAGTCGTTGCTGATGCAGGTGGTTCTCCAAGTAAAATGGCAGACGATATTGCTTTACAACGTATGTTAAAAGCGGGTGTTACATTAACAAGTACAAATCAATTAATCGCAGAATTGACTGGCAGTTGGAGTACTTCAGAAGGTATGCAAATTGTGCAAGAAGTTGTCATGCCTGCATTGCAAGGTTAGTCTAATACAAATTATTTCTAACCAAAAAGATGTAGATTTGAATCGACATCTTTTTTTATTACTAAATCAAGTGCCCATTTTTAAGAAACTTGAATCTTTCTGAATTTGGTGAAAAATTATTATCGACTATACAAGTTAAAAATAAACTTAACTAAATGAAAATTCTAAGATTTCTTGAATGTAGTGCTAGGAAAGATGCTTCTTAATTCATTAATAAAATATTGCTCTACTAACGATAGCTCTCTATCCTTATGCCATGCTAATAGTATTGGAATAATAGAAACATATGGAAACGGTGGAAGCTGCTTGAAGACTGTAATCAAATGGTTTTTCTCAATCATATGTTTAGGTAACAAACCAATACCGATACCATTTTGAATAAAACGGATGACTTCATCCATATTATTTGTAGTCACCAATAATTTATTACTTTTTAAAATTTTTCCTCTTACCTCACTTAATGGTGATAATGGATCATTTAATTGTTCACTTTGAAATGAGATAAACCCATGCCCTTTAATTTGCTCAATTGATTGAATATTTTCAGTATATAGTGGGTGTTTATTACTACAGAACAGTGCATATTTTTGATTGATAAGCATGTGATAATTTAACTTTGGATGTTCAACTTGATTAATACCAATCCCAAGAGCAGGTATTTTTTGTAATAATAGCTGTTGAATTTCTTTACTCTTCAAAACATCGACTTGAAAATCAACTAGTGGATACTTTTGATGAAAATCATGAAGTAACTGATCATAGCGTGCTGATTCGACTCGACTCAATACCAAAAGCTTGATTGTGCCAGATAGGCTATTTTTTTCTGTATTTAGCCGCTCTTCATAATCCATTAATTGACTATAAATCATCAGGCTGGCTTCAAATACAATTTCACCTGTTGGTGTTAAATAAAATTTCCCTCCCGCTCTAATAATCAGGACTTCACCAATTTGTTCTTCTAGTCTTTTTAAACTTTGACTAATTGCTGACTGTGTTAGAAATAATTTAATTGCCGCTTTGTTTAAACTACCTTCTTGAACAATTACTCGGAAGATACGTAGTAGTGACCAATTACATTTTTCTAATAATATATTTGATCTCATATCTACGTACCTCTTAATGTTCTATCTCCCGAATTAGATCCAGATCATAGCAGCAGGATTATGTCGCACTGACTTCCTGTTTACCTGCTTTACTGGGTGTTGAATGGATATCAAAGCCTTTTAAAAAACTTTGGAAATTTTCGTCCAGTTTTTCAATACAATAACCACCTTCAATTAAACTAATTGTTGGGACTCCAACTGATTTAATTTTCTCTGCTAGTTTTTCAAAGCCTGCTGTGCTTACAGCACATTTTGCTTGAGGATCATCAACATAAACATCAAACCCCATTACATGAATAACTACTTCAGGTTGGAAAAGTTTAACAAAGTTGATGGCTTGATCAATATGTTCAAAAAAAGTTTTTTCACTACTGCCATGAGGCATTGGAAAGTTCTTGTTATAACCATAGCCTTGATCTATACCATATCCATCAGCAAAGCCTGTCACTACTGGGTAGAAATTTGTTGGATCACCATGAACTGATGTATATAGCACATCAGGACGATCATAAAATATTTCTTGTATTCCTTGTCCATGATGCATATCAGTATCAATGATAGCTATACGTGAATAGTGTTGTTTAAGATATTGAGCAACCACTGCTGCATTATTAATATAACAAAAACCACCAGCGCCATCCTTTCTTGCATGGTGTCCTGCAGGTCTTGTTAGTCCAATCGCGAATTGTTCATTCTCTTGAACCAAAGCTTCCGCACAAGACAGCGCAGTTTGTGCCGACCAATATACGGATGTCCATGTGTCTTTACCAATTGGAGCACTACCATCTGCCAAATATTTTGCAGCCTTTGCCAATATTCCTATTTCTCGATTATTTTCACGCACAAAAATATTTGAAAGTACTTCCTCTCCCCAATCATCTGGTAAGTCCATCCACTCTTTATGCGCATTTTGGAGAAAGTTAAGATAACCCAAAGTATGTACTTCAAGTAATGGTTTTGTACCAAAATCTTTAGCTGTTGAAAGTGGTAAATTTAAGCGTGCAACTGTTTGTAATAATTCATGCATACGCTCTGGTTTTTCCTGAGGCTCTCTCATTTTACCTCTGGAATAATAACTTGCAGGACGATGTTTCAATTGTTCTGAATGAAAAAATAATTTCATAATATTTTCCCCAAAACCTTAACTGACTTGAGCCAATGTAACTTGTTGATCAAACTTCAAAATACTACTTAACAAAACGTCGGCGCCTTGTTTTGCTTGTAGGTCAGTAATATTTTCTGCCTCGTTATGACTTAATCCATTTTCGCAAGGAATGAAGATCATCGTTGTTGGACAATGCTTTGCCAAATTGATGGCATCATGCCCTGCACCACTCACAATCTTTTGATAACTATAACCAAGAGCTTGGGTTGACTCTAAAACAGTTTGAATACACTTTTTATCAAATGGTGTAGCTGGACTATGCCAATGTAATCTGACATTAATGTCTAAATCACGTTTATGAGCTAATTGATCCAGAGTTTGAAGTACTATTTTTCTCATACTTTCCATTTCAGTATCATCAGGATGACGTAAATCTATTGTCCAATGAATGTTTGCTGGTATTGTATTTCTTGAAGAATTTTCTACAGAGATCTCCCCAAAAGTAATAAGACCATCTGGAAACTTCTGAAGAACCATTTTCTCCAAATCTACAATCATTTGGGCTGTTCCAATCATTGCATCATGACGCATGGACATTGGCGTCGTACCTGCATGAGCAGCTTTCCCCGTCGTTTGAATATCCAACCAAATGATGGCTTGTCCACCAGTCACAATACCAATTTCTTTCTGGTTATTTTCTAAAATAGGTCCTTGCTCAATATGTAATTCATAATAAGCTGCAAAAGCACGTTGTAAATCTAATTCTCCCTGTTGACCTGTACGATATAACTCATCAGCAACGCTAATGCCTTGCTTATCTTGTGCTGTCAAAGTGTCTTTTAATTGAAATTTACCTGTAAATACTGCAGACCCCATCATCGCAGGAGTGAAACGTGCACCTTCTTCATTCATCCAAATTGCAAGTTCGAGTGGATGTTCAGTTTGAATGTTTCTTTCATATAGACATTGAATGACTTCAAACCCTGCGAGTACTCCATAAATGCCATCAAACCGTCCACCTTTAGGTTGTGTATCTAAATGGCTACCGATAACAATTGGATTTAATGATTGATCAAGTCCTGTTTTTTTCAGAAACATGTTTCCGATAGCATCGTATTTTACGTCTAAATCTAAATCTTTTGCCCATCTAATCAATAAATTACGACCTAAAACATCTTGATCCGTCAGTGCTAATCGGGTGTTTCCTCCATTTCCTGTTGCACCAACTTTCGCCATGTCCATTAGCGAATTCCATAATCTTTCACTATTTACTTTCATCTTAATATCCTCTTTTTATATTTACACAATTCAGTAATGGTAAGTTCTGAGAGATTCGTCTGTCATTTTCTAATATCTGTTTCACTACTACTTCAAGCGGTGCATGTGATGCGATGTGTGGTGTCAATACAATTTCAGCCCTACTCCATAATGGACTTTGCTGATCTAAAGGCTCTTGCTCAAATACATCTAGGATTGCACCACGAATATGTTTAGAATCGATTGCATCTAGTAAATCTTGAGTTTTGAGATGTGCCCCACGACCACTATTGATGATTGCTGCACCTCTTGGCAAATTTTCAAATGTTGGCTGAGATAAAATTCCGCGCGTTGCATCTGTTAAAGGCAACAGGTTAATTAAAATTTGACTTTTTGATAAAAAAATTTCAAATTCAGCATCATTTGCAAAACATTCAACATGTTTTAAGGACTTTCTAGACCTTGACCAACCTGATACCTGATACCCTTCACTAGCCAATTTTTCAGCAACAAACGCACCCAATTCACCGAGTCCCATCACGCCTATCTGAAGTTCAGATGCTTTTAACTGAGGAAGTTGTTTCCAAACTCGTTCTGCTTGTTGTTGTAAATATTGGTCAAAATACCGCAGATAATATAAAACTCCCCATTGAATATAGCTCAACATCCCATACTTATGGTCTTGATCGATAATTCTACAGACTTGATGTGAGCTCTTGATTTTCGCTAAATCTAAATGCTCAATACCAGCACCCATCGAATGAATTAACTGCAAATGTGGTAACTGATTTAGATTTTCTAAATCAGGAAACCAACAGGCTGCTGTCGTCGCTTGGCTGGCACAATAATCCTCAGTTAAGCAATAGCTTCCAACGGGTGCGTATTTTTGAAATGCATCAAGGAGCATTTTTTGGGCATAAGGTTTAGTTGAGGCAATAACAATCATAAACAGTACTCATCTTTTTGTTGCTCAATCAATGACAAAGCAGCATGCCAAGCATCTAAAATAATCTGTTCGGCCTCATCTCTATCAAATTGTTGAGCAGTATGCTCACATACTTCAGGAGCTAGGTAATTTAGCTGAGTACTAGAAAGTGCTTTGACTTGAATTTGACATGCTCGTTCTAAAAAATAAATTTCATGAAAAGCACGAGGAATCGTATTTCCGGTTGAAAGCAAACCATGATTTCTCAGAATCATACAGCGGTGTTGCCCAAGGTCTTCAACCAATCGTTTTTGCTCATCTAGAGATAAAGCAATTCCTTCATAATCGTGATATCCAATACGGTTATAAAACTTTAGTGCGTGCTGTGATAAAGGTAATAAACCATGTGATTGTGCTGAGACAGCAACACCATCAGCCGTATGAGTATGAATCACACAGTTAATCTCAGGACAAGCATGATGAATTGCTGAATGAATCACAAAACCAGCTTTATTCACTCTTTTGCCTTGGTCATAAGATTCGATGATATTTCCCTCATGATCAATTTTCACTAAATGTGATGCAGTCATTTTGTCAAAAGGAATACCATAGCGATTGATTAAAAAATGCTGTGGTTCATGTGGTAATCGATAACTAATATGTGTATCTATTAAATCTGTCATTTTATAAAATGCGACTAAACGATATAAAGCAGCTAATTCACAGCGGGCTTTCCATTCAATTAGATTAATTTCATTTAAATGCTTCATGTTCTATTTCCTTAAACTTAAATTGATTCTTCAGCAACGATTGAATCCACATTAGGTATATTCTTCTGATTTTTATTTAGAATAACTTTTACACCAATTACACCAATTAATGATAAAAATGATAGGAAACTGAAGAAGATAGCTAGAGGCATCCATTGCCCAGCATAATGGCTCGCTAGCATTGTGCCAATGAATGGAGTTGTCCCTGCGGCAATCGCAGCAATAAATTGATAAGAAATAGAAATGCCTGAATATCGAACTTGCGTTGGAAAAATATTTGCCATAAAACCAGCTGCGACTGCATATAGTGCTGATAAAGTCACTACAGCTAAGCTAATACCACAAGTAATTAAAATAATATTTTTTGTTTCCACCAACATAAACATCGGGTAAGGTACGATAATACATAAACTTGCTGCGATAGTTAAAAAACGCTGTGCTCCAATTCTATCTGCAACCCATGCTGCTATTGGCATAGTTAAAAATTGAATTACTGTGACTAAAAATAAAGCATCTAAAATTGTTTTTTTACTAATTTCTAGATATTGAGTGACATAAGTAATCATAAATGTATTGGTAAAAAAGAAACCAGCTGTACCAATCGTAATAGTGAGTCCTGCAAAAACTACATGCGGGAAATAGTTTGAAAGTAGCTCTTTTACAGGCTGTTTCAAAGTTTGTGCATTCTCTTTTGTTTTTACGAACTCAGGAGAGTCTTCAATCCCAAAGCGAATAACAAAACCTATCGCCATCAAAATAAAACTGAATAAAAATGGTACTCGCTATCCCCAATTGGCAAATGCATGTTCATCTAACGTACTAACACCTCTAAACACCAATAAGCAGAGAATTAAACCTGCAGGACTACCTAATTGTGCAAAAGATGCAAAAAACGTCTTTTTCTCTTTTGGTGCATGTTCACTAGCCATGAGTACAGCACCTCCCCATTCCCCTCCAACTGAAATCCCCTGTAAAAATCTGAAAAAAACGAGAAGTATAGGTGCCCAAATACCAATACTGGTATAACTAGGAATTAATCCAATGCATGTAGTCGCTAGTCCCATCAGTACCATCGTAAACAGCAACATTTTTTTTCGACCTAACCGATCTCCTAAATGACCAAAAACAATACCAGCCATGGGTCGTGCGATAAATCCAACTGCAAGTGTTGCAAATGATGCCAATGTTCCTGTTACTGGATCAGTCTGAGGAAAGAAAATAGTGCCTAGAATAAGCGCTGCTGCAGTTGCATAAACATAGAAATCATAAAATTCTATCGTTGTCCCCATGAATGCTGCTGCTGCTGCACGTTTGGAGTGATCTTTTTTTTCCATACATTTCATCCCTAATAAATTGATATCTGATTAGTAATTTTTAAGTAGTGCCTTATTGTATGAAATACATTTCTGGTTCTAATAAAGATGACTAATCTATGTTTAAATCAAGATATAGGAAGCGAAAGATGTAACACAAACTAATTATTTTAAACTTTAATATAAGAATAACTAATGTGATAAATAATGGTGCAAGAATATATTTAATAAAGACTTATTGCTTTTTTTTTGAATTTTTTTTGGTAATAATATTTTTTTTGCACAGAAATAATACAGAAAATTATAATTTTTATTAAGATTTACTTATCCATAAAAATCAACCTATTCACACAAACTTATCGTGAAGCAATGCTGGAAGATTTAAAAAATCATTCATAAATCTTAGATAGCATTTTAAAAAGTCTACGTTATCTACAAATGATGGATTCTATTTCATTTTTATTGAACACAAATCTCTTATCCGAAATGAAAAAAGCCCCAACATCCTGTTGGGGCTTTTCCCGTATTTGCGTCTAGGGTCAACTCCTGTCATCCCTCACGATCCTGATGCGAGAACTTATTATTTTTGTTTGATGTTCCGGAACTTCCTGTTCCTCAATGCGTTCAGAATAAGAAATTTAGTCCAGCTTGAATAGGGGACATTGTCCCCTATCCATGTGAGATATGGCGTACAGCATTAGAGAAAAATTCACCAAAGCTGTCAGATGATCAAAGGTTCCGAATGCTCAATGTTGCAAACTCAGGGGTCTAGAGGTGAGTTTTATCCTTAAGCCATGAACTTCTTCTTATTCTTACATTGGTCATGTGGAATGCCATAACCGGAACATCCCCAGAACTTCCCATAACGCCCGGTACGTAATTTCATCGGTCGGCCACATTGATCACAGATCTTGATTTCTTTTCGACAATTTGGATTTTGACAAATGCTGTGCTCATGCTGATCCAAGCTAGGTGAGCTACATTGTTCACATACTCTCGGCTTAGATCGGCAGATACTTCCCGAGCTACAACGATAGAACTTCCCAAACTGGCCTTCTGTCATTTTAAAGTAGCCGTCAGTACAGACAGGGCATTTAAAGATTTGGCGATATTCACTGGCAAAACTTTCAGACAGGATATTCAGTTGGTATTTGGGGGCAAGGAGTTCGGTAATGAATTCCGAAGGGGCTCTTGAATCAGCCAGAATATAGCACTTGTGTTTGGCCCGGGTGATTGCAACATACAGTAGCCGTCGTTCTTCAGAATGTGGATAGCGATCCAGCGACGGAAGCAAGGCATCCACAACCGCATCTTCTTTATTCTGATTGGGAAAACCGGTTTTTCCCTGAGAAAATCCAATCAAGATACAGTAGTCTGCTTCCAGCCCTTTGGAACCATGAAAGGTCCAGTAGGCAATATTGGCGTATGTTGATCGTACCCGGCCTTTGACGTTATTCAGCAAATAGCGATAGCGTGCCAGGACGGCAATCGATGCCGTGGCATTTTCCTGTCTGATTTCTCGAATCAGTTCAACAACCTGATCTTCCAGTGTCTGATGCTGGGCATGACTATCCAGCAAATACACGGCAGACTCTTTAACCCGTGTGGCTGTGACCACATTTTTCTGATACTGCTCCGGGTTTTGCATTACAAACTTGCCCGCAGTTAAGGCAATACTGTTGTTATAGCGATAGGTCTTTTCCAGTTTGGTCAGGGAATGGGGACCGACCAGATCGGCAAATCGTGTGGTGAGTTCCAGTTTTCCACCGGAGAAGCGGTAGATCGACTGCCAGTCATCGCCTACCACAGTGAGCATTGGGGAAGGACCTTGTTGGATTAATGCCTGCAACAGTTGCATACGGGCCATGGAAATATCCTGGAACTCATCTACCAGAATATGGGTCCATGTTGGGCAAAAGGCATCGGGGCGAATTAAGTCTGTGGCCTGCAGAATCATGTCATCAAAATCAATGCTGTGATCATCTTGCAATTTCTGACAGTAGGCTTGATGGATTTGATCCAGCAGGTCAGCATAATGTTCGGCAAATGCGATACCCTGCTGCTGAAGGCGTTGTAGAATGGCAGCGCGGTCTAGGCGTTCCACCCGAATCGCAGCCAGGCTCTTGACGTAGCGCTTGGCAGTGCTACTGATCATGCCGGACTGATTCAGCACCTCAAAAACTTCCTGAGCCGATTTCTGAATCACTGCAATCTGCTGTTGCTGCATCAATTGTGCTAAGCGCTGTTCAAGCCGATTTTCAGTCCAGTCATAATGATAGGTTTCCAACAAGGTCGTGCCACAGCTTTGATGTAATTCCCGTTTCTTGCGAAGAATGGCATTGTATTCTTGTGATGGAATATCCGGTCGGGTTTGACCTTGACGATCAATCCCAAAATGTTCCAGATAAACGTCTGCCTCGTTTAAGTAAAAGTCTGGGCGATAGTCGAATCCCAGTTCAATCCGCCGCTTGGTGATATAAGGCGCTTCATACTGATAGGCAATACCATGCAGAAATAACCAGTTGGCAATCAACAGTTCCTGATAGCCGCGTACCCGTTCACCTTGCAAGGTACGATATTCATGATCACGCACATAACGGTCATATTCTGCTTTCGTTTTAAAATCGAAGACATTGACCGGCTGGTAACTTAATTCAATAAAACGGCTCAGCCCATCTGGATCAGACTGGAGATAGTTGCTCAGCCATTCGGTCATCCAGATTTCTAATTTCGTCGGGTCTTCGGTAAAAACCGATAAATAGGTGGGGATTTTTTGTTGCTGCAGAATACTGCGCCCTAAAGCATGGAAGGTCATCACTTCAGGACAATCCTCTGGGGCAAGACCACAACTTTGACTGCGCTTTTCTAAGCGCTCTCGCAATTCTTTGGCTGCTGCATTGTTATATGCCAGAATTAAAATCTCATGCTGATGGGCTAACCCTGAATCAATCAAATCTAGGGCCTTTGCCACCATCACCGAGGTCTTTCCTGTTCCGGCTGCGGCCAGAACCAGATTACGATCGTCATTGCGAATGACCGCCAGACGTTGTTGTTCAGTCAGTGGATTAGACTCAATCTGCTCAAAGAAGCTGTGGCGCTGCTGCAACTGTTGTTGTTCGTATTCCTGACGGAGAACAGACTTGCCTTGATCTAAAGGCAGGTAGCGCTGTATCTGACCTAGTTGCTGTACTATTTTGGGATCAAGCTGTTTTTGCCAAACAGTCTGAGCCGTCAGATAATTTTGCAGTAATGGAACCAATGTTGTCTTTAGCGTCTCGAGACTGGATTCACGTA
Organism: Acinetobacter sp. ME22; assembly: GCF_022012315.1. Lineage (NCBI taxonomy): Bacteria > Pseudomonadati > Pseudomonadota > Gammaproteobacteria > Moraxellales > Moraxellaceae > Acinetobacter > Acinetobacter sp. ME22. The sequence continues at coordinate 18,614 of NZ_JAKLTL010000015.1, read as the reverse complement.
AATACTGTTGTCGTGCCAGTGTTTGAAAGCTGTTCAGGGCTTGAGTAAGATTCTGATTGAGTGCTACCTGACTTGCCTGAACTATTTGCTCAAAACAACCATCTAAATCTGCCTGATTCAGCATGGAATAATCTAAACACTGTTCTGCAACATGCCATGAAAATCTAGATCCCCAGAAACCCTGTTGAAGCTGGGCAATACCTTGACTCTGCTGATAAGGAAATTGACGTGTATCTTGATTCTTATACTGAACTTCAATGTAGTCTGTTGTCACAATCATCTGACGGATTGGGCTAAATAACTTGCCCCAAAAACTGGTTCGAATAATTTTACGGGTCACACTTTTACCTAAAAGACATTAATACACAAGAACCCAGCACCGCTCTAATCAAGAACCGTGCTAGGTAAAGCTGGTTTCATTAAGATTTAGATGACGATTATATTGATCCTAGAAATATCGTTTTAGTCGTCTTAATCCAGACTATTGCATGGGGTATACACTGAATATTTCACGGTTCTTCAATAAAAAAGAGAGCTGAATAGTCGCCAAAATTCTAAAGCCATATAACCATCTACACTTTGATCTTTCTTTTTTCCATCATTTCAGATAGCCAGATCGCTGTTTCCTCAACGCTTTGATGTTTAGGTACATCAATAACCCCAGAAGTTAAACCTTCTTTAATTTTTTCAAGGTCATAGTTTACCCCTTTAACATCTCTCAATTCAGTGCTATTACGACGATTTACAGGGTTTTCTATAGCCATAATACAAGCCTTTATGAAAATTGATAAAAAGAAAAAATATCCACTCAACAGCTTACAGTACTTAAAGAATGAGTCTTTTATTCTGGTGAATATGACTTAATTTTTTCAAAAACTGGATAAAAATCTAATCCTTCATCTTTCATCGTCGAAATCAACGCAACAATTACAGCGATATGCATAGGAACCATACCTTGTTTACTGTAATTCGTAATCGAATTGGGCTTCATATCTAATAATGCAGCAAACTCCTTAATTGAAAGGCCTGCTTTACCGATAAGACGTTGAAATTCACTATATGGCATTTGATTAAATTTATAGAAATGGTATTGCAGGATTATAGCATAGGGTGATATTTACATAAAAACACATAAATATATGTGTCTAACACATATATTTATGTGTTATAAATGGTTTTATCCAATAAACCTATTTATCCTCTCTATCGGAGAAATGTCCTATGTACTCATATCCTAACTCAATCAATGAAAAGAAAATTGCCCTCATGATCATGAATGACTTTTTCATTCAAAAAGCGCATGAACTTTGGCTTTTTTTACAACTAGACCAGAGCTTTAATGATTATGAAGCCACCCTGATTTGGACCCGACGTTATCTGGAAGAAAATCCAGAGGGTGAATATAGTGATATTCGAAAAGCGTTCATCTCTTGTTTTCCGGAGAATTTCTTCAACTTTGACGATTAATTTTCTAAACTGTCATTCCTTTTTTTTAGCATTTGATCTCTGAGTGAATGCTAAAAAAGAAAACTTGAGCTGCTCAACGAGGAAATCTCATAAAAATATAGCTTTCAGCAGTCTACAGTGACTGCTTTATTAACAGAGAAAATGGCTTATTTTTGCTGTTTTCTCCATATTTTGAGAGGGTAAAAATTGAGACCGAGCGTGAGCGAGCTCGAGATTTTATAGACTTGAACAATGTGATATACATTGTTCCATCCTGTAAGTTTTTTGGACGTTCGTTACACGTTCAAATCGAGGGTTTTTAGTACTTCGTTACACGTTCAAGTGATCGTTTTTTGAGCTTTGTGACACATTCAAAGGGGGTATTTTCGAGCTTTGTTACACGTTCAAAGCCGTTTTGTTACACATTCATTTGTCAGCAATAGTGCTGCCAATGAGACAGTCTTGCTAAAAAATAAATCCACATTTTTGATGTTCATATTCATATTCAGGGAATGAACCTAAAACCGGAGAGAGCTTATGAATCGATTAGAACCAACAGCCGAACAACGGGTCTTGGCAAAAGCGGTGATGAATGTTGCTACCCAACTAAACCTGAGTTCTGTTCAGCTCAGTGATATTCTCGGTCTAGATCCTGCAAGCATTACCCAGCCAGAAGCACTGCCCGAGTTAGATCCACACACGGAAACCGGACAAAGGGCGATGTATCTGGTGCAGATTTTTAAACGTTTATTTGCCATGACGGGTGGTGATGCGGTCTGGATGCAACAGTTTATGCAGTCACCCAATCAGATGACCCATGGCATTCCAATGCAACAAATGAAGAGGCTGGACGGGATGAAGAATATTCTGGCCTTTCTTAACATGCAGTAATTGATGTTTCAGTATTCATCGCAATATTGTGATGTTAAAAGCCGTCCTGATCTAACAGTTGCGCGGCTTGTATTAAGCGCTCCGAAACCTTTGGTGGGGTATTCACCAGCTGCTGCAAATGTTCAAATTCAGCATCACTGAGTTGAATCTGATCCTGTTTGGTTAATGCTGCGGTTTCACTGACCTGTTGATGGTCTTGTTCACAGGCTTGCTGATGTTGATTCATCGGTATGCTCCTTGTTATTTTATTGTGCTTTGAATACGGTGTTATTCAATGAATCTAGCGCTTGTGCATCATCTATATATGATCCATGCTGCAACTGATGTGATTTTCTGTGGACTGGTTATATCGCCAATCAACACACTGGTCATTCGATCTTGAAGAAGATGATTATACAGCAAGCGACTGTACCCCAGTGGATAGAATGTTGGATATCGAAGGTTATCACTTCCCGTCACTCGACTCAGGCAGATTGCCGTCCCAATAAAAAAATGCAGCATTCAAATGCAACCGATGCCTGATGGTCCAACTGCATCAGTTCATCTCCAAATCTCACGACTTTTTGTTTTTGGATTGATTTGCGAAAAAATTCATAAAAATCTGACGGACTCTTATTCATAGTTCGGGCGATATTCCTAAAAAACACATCAATAAAATAAACCTAAAAACCTCACTTTTTGGCCGTTTTCTGGCTTTTTGCTGATCCTCATTTGTACACTAAAACCGAGGCATAGAGACAACGACGGGATGCGGCAATGGATCGCTATTGCTGACATCTGCTCCTCATTCGAACTCACTGATGCCGAGTCTAAAACTTTATAAACACTTTAAAAAAAACACGGAGCATTGCATGCGCAATAAACAAATTCTGATTCGACTTAGCGATGCAGAACATCGACAACTGGCTGAGCTATGTCAGCAACTCGATTTGAATCAGTCAGAAGTGATCCGGCAGCAGCTGTTCAGCCAAAGGCCGTCGGCACATGTAGAGCTGGCACAAATTCAAGAGCTGCGCATCATTGCATTGCAGCTCAAACAAATTTTACAGCGTGACGATTGTCTCTCCGCAGCTGAACGGGCGGATCATGCGACGGATCTTGAAGCACTGATCGAGGCGCTTAAATTGATCGTGCGCAAATTAAGTCGAGGAGTGCATCTCGCATGATTCTGAAGCTGATTGCAAATACTCGCTCAACATCCCTAAAACAGCGCGTCAATGGGCTATTGAACTATATTCAAAATCCCGAAAATACCCGCGCACAAAATCTTAGCAATTATATCCGTCAGCCATTTGTCTCTCAGCCAGCGTGGAATGAAGATGCGCTGCTTGAAAAATGTGTCTATGCCAATTCCAGGAATTTTCTGGATGATGACTCGGAACAACAAAAAATCGAGATGCTGCAGACCGCCAGTTTAAATCGTCGTGTCGAAGACCCGATTGTGCACCTGGTGGCAAGTTTTAAAAAATTCGAAGTGCCAAGCATTGAGCAAATTGAACAGCAGATCGATATTCTACTGCGGCATTTAAATGCTGAAGCGTTACAGGTGCAGTATGCAATGCATCTTGATACCGACAATGCGCATTATCATGTGGTGATCAACAAGATTCACCCTATTGAGAAAAATCAGCATCAGCAGCACAAATGTGTCAACTTAGGTGACGGCTGGATTCTGAATGCACTGCATCGCAGTGCTGCAGAAATTGAAGCGACGCAGGGCTGGCGTTCCGAACCCAATCCGATGTTTGTTTACCATCAACAATCTAAAACTGTGGTCCGCAATCCGGATTATCAATCGGTCCCTGCGGCTGAGAAACTCCCCACACAAATTTTAGATCAGGCTTCCCGGCATCAACAACCGAGTGCACTGCAACAGAAGATTGATTTCGCAAAAAGCTATCAGCTGTATGTGGAGACGGCCGTCCAGAATATTTTGCGTCGCGTCAACAGCTGGCCGGAGTGGCATCAGGCGCTGGCGGAAAAAGGACTGACGTTTGAAAAGAAACGTAATGGCGCTGTGTTTCAGTTAAAGACCTTCTCTGAACAGATCACCTTTAAAGCCTCGTTGTTTTGTCAAAAGCAAGCGACCCTGCCCCAGCTGCAGCATCACTGGGGACCGTATCAGGCCGCAGCCGAGGGAATCCGTCTCCAAGCCGTCCCGGATCAGGAGGTCCAGTCCCGGGGAGTCTCTCAGTCCAGCAAGACAAAGATCCATCCATTTCATCTCTTCAAAGCTGAAGATTATCTGGTCGCAGAATTGCACACGATCTATCTCGCGCTAAAGACACAGAAAGACCAGATCACCGTTCAGCATCAGCAGGCCTCAGCTAAGATCAAACTGGATCATGAATCTTATCAAAATGTTGAAAGAGATCTGCAAATTCAACAGCAACAACAGAAGTATCCATCAATTGCCTTGGCGCGGATCCAGACCGCACTGGATGATCAGCATGCTGAGCGACAGCAACATGACCGTGCCCATCGACGCAGCCAGTATGCACTGAGTCACCGGCAATTGACGGCCAAGTTAGTGAAGGATGAACTGTTCAAGGATGAGCTGGGACAACGGTTCTTGTCATCATCAAAGATAAATTCGGCACAGATTACCTCCTACACGGATTTTATCTCGCATCTCAATCGGGAACATCCACTGGTCATTGTGCAGCAGTTTCTGCTGGATCAGCGTCAGTCTGGCAATTTTATTCATGCACCCAATCCCCAATGCCGTCAGGCGCAGCTGATCTATGACAAGCAGCTTAAACATGAGCCGATTGCGGTGATGAATCAACACGGCATCCAGATGTTTAGCCAGTATTCCATACCGCGAATTCAGCAATGTCTACAGCTCATTGATGCACATATCCCAATTGAATTTTCTGGGGAACCATCGTTTCAACAACAGGCGAAAATTGCCCTGCTGCATCTCAATCATCGGATCGAAGATCCCAATCCTCGCCACGAGCTGCCGCGACTGGAGCAGATCGCATCCGCCGATCTCGAGGTATTCTTTGACCAGTTATATCAGCACTTTCAGCAACATCACAATCTGCAGACCTCGATTTTTAAAGCCAATTTGTTGCTGAGTTGCTGTCAGGTGAATACTGATCGACTGGAGCGAAACCTGAAAGAATACAGCGACGAATTTTTTAATTTCAACTTGCCGGCGCCGGATCGCAACAATCTGATGCTGCGCTTGAAAAGTGTACTCTGTACTCAACCGATCGCGCAGAACCGGCAATATTTTAATGCGCAAGATCTTGATTGTGTTTGGCAGATTGCCTTGAAACTTGAATACAATTTATTAAAACGAAAAACAGCCAAAATCATCAACAAGCCACAGCCTCAGGGTGGTTCGAAACTGGTGATTGAAGAGATTGTGTTACCCGAGAGAGATCCGGATTTTTTAAATGAGGTGATGCAAGAATTACAGTTCGAACAGCGCAAATCCCGGCTGCAGCAACAGTTCCTCGAGGTTTCTGAGATCAATTTAACTTCAAATTCGCTCAGTGCATGTCAACGCATCGAGACTGAAGTGAAACCCCTAGTGCACTTTCCCGCTGATCGATATCAAATCATTTGTCAGTTTGAGCATCAGTTTTATATTGACCGAGAGCTGAATCAAACGGCCTTTATTGAAAACACCTATCAGGCATATATTACTGTCGTCAGTCCGCTGGAGGTTCATGTCCGTGATGCCCTATTTCTGGCCCACGCGCGATATGGAGAAGTCATGATCTCCGGCAACGAGGAATTCAAGGCGCAGGTGGAAGCGATTGCCCAGCAGTATCAGATTCCCGTGATCCGCAAAGAACTTCTCGAACAGCGACAAACCCAAACGGAGATTCCATCCCATGAACGTCAGACAAATCGACCTCAACCCGATCTAACGCCACCCGTGGAACCGCAGCAGCGGAATGAATCTAAACCTCAGAAAAGTGGCTATGGTCATGACTTTGGCTTCTAGACGAGAGAGCTCAAAAAAGCCTAAGTGAAGAATCATGCTTTAGGCCAGTACATAGCTCGATTCTGGAAAATGTTTTAACAATGCCATTTTCACTGAATCGGACGTATTGACTTCGGGCTGGACGGCCAGCAAATGGTCTAGCCAGATCAGAATGGCTTCATGATTGTTATAACAGTGATTGACGTCCAGATAACTGGCCATGCCGAAACCCATGGCCACGTTCAGTTCTCTGATCAATTGATAGCCTAAAGACCTGGCTTCCGGGCTAATCCATAATTCATGGGGTGTCATCATGATAAAACCTTTTTTGCAATTGATGTTGTCTCGGGTTCTATCGTTCTGGATTACAAGTTATAATCGCTGTGTAACGAGGAAATAATACTTGTAAAAGGTAGATATAACCTGCTGCAGGTTATAAATTATCAAAGTATTCGCTAAATTGCAATAAAAATAACTTGCAGCAGGTTATTTTATATTTTTAGAAGACTATATGATTCATTGCAAGTTATCCAGCCTGATGGGCGACCGTAGAATTTTAAAGCTGAGCGACGTGGCCACTGCCACAGGCATCAACCGTAATACATTGACCAGTATGTACTATGATCGAGCCGTCAGAATTGAACTGCCGGTTGCCGATAAACTGTGTAAGTTCTTTAATTGCAGCATGAATGAGCTGTTTGAATATAGCGATGAAGAGAGCGATACCGAATCAGCCTGATCCGATTCTTCCCTGCAAGATCCGCATGGATGCCTGCTAATAATTCGCCTTGGTGTCATTCAGCACGCCTCAATGCCTAATGGCGCTATACTGCTTTAAAAGATCAATCCCAACCCTTAGATTGATCGTTCACCATGTTGTTACGTCATCCCCGCTTCATCCCGCTTAGATCCCGACATAAATTTCGAAATCACAGAAATCGTCCGCAGCAATCTGCGCTCCGCGCTAAGGTTGATGCTCATAATTTCATCAAAAATAGTAAAAAAATCACTGTTTAAGTGTGATTTACAACTTTTTTTGATGAAAACGCCTGAAAACCCCATCAATCGAGCGGCCAAAAATTTTTTTTTGCTACGCTCCACGTGTCTACATATCAGCCTCTTTTTTTGGCTTTGCTAAAGAGGCATGTTGACGATGGCGTGGGTGGAAGGATTAAGCGACGCTAGCGCGCCATCGCGATTGTTCTAAGGCATTTAGAGCAAGAGTTGCTACTAGGGTATATCGACAAAGCAACAACGTGATGAGTAGCTGAATACTTGGCTTAAATCGTATATTGGGGAAACCCTTGCGGAGATAGTTGGGTTCAGTTGGTTTGGGAACGTGTCGATGCGGTGTGTGAATCGTAATCTCAGCCTATGTAGGAAAGCACAATTACCTACTGCAGATACGACCGATGCGTGGCTCCGTCAGCCCGAAATTGGCATTCGGCAATACTTTAAGAGCAGGCAATTTTTGCAGGCTCTTAGGGTGAGTATTGCCGAAACTCTCTCAACGTTCACCATCAGCCCAAAGAGCTTGCTCGACGGCTGGGGGAATGTTGAGAGAGTTGAGCACTTTGCACTATAGATAATAGCAAAGCTCTATAAAGCTCAAAACAACTCATTAATGGTATTTAATAACGCAAATAGATATATAGAAATGAATATTCAGATATAAAATTGATTAAAAATAATGATGACAACAAATTATTCAAATATTTAGAGCTTATCTTTGAAGTTAAATTTGACACATTAAAAGATAAGAGAAGAGATGGAGATGCCCTAAGCCTATTCATGATCAAATGATTGATTGTAGGAGTTTAATTTCCTGTGTGAGTTTACTTATTTAGAGCCCTTATTCTGGAATTATGATACAGGCTTCAAAGATGTTGATTAGACCCTGTAATTGACCATAGAAGCCTTCAATGTTGGCTTGTACCCATTGCTGCTGTGATTGGATCTGGGACCAATCTACCCCATAACCACAATAGGCCAGAAGATGTTCAAAGAAAATACGCTGTGTACGACCATTACCTTCCCGGAACGGGTGAATCACATTCAGTTCACAATACAAATCGGCAATGCTTTCAATGAGCTGATCCAAGGGCTGATGCTGGAAATACTGCTGCTGTTGGAGTTTGGCTAAGAGCTTATTGGCTTCAACCTCAATACGGCTAAAGGTACAAAAACGGGTATCCCCTTTGGCAATATCGACTTGCCTGAACTCACCTGCCCACAGGTACAAATCTGAAAATAAGCTGGCATGAATTTTTTTAAGATAATTCAGATCATAGGGAGGTTCTTCATACTCGATCTGCATACTGGCAAGTTGACTGAGTTCAAGCTCCGCCTGTTGCAGAATGGCTTCATCCTGAATCTGTAATTGATTCCTTAAGATGTTGGTTCCAGGATAGCAATATAAGCTATCCCCGACTTCACCATATTTATCCATACTGCGAAGTATCATGCATCTGTATTTTGGGTAGAACGCTGATATTTCTGCAAAATTTGGGTTTTGGTTAGATCATTAGAAGTCGTAGCACTTTTTAAACCTTCTAATTTGAGGCTAGCCTGGTAGTTTTTAAGACGAGTCGCCTGAATGTATTTTTTTTTCTGTTCGGTGGTCACTAACATGGTACTACCCTTTAGAAGAAACGATATATCTTAGTTCAGTATAACATAAAGGTCGTTATCAGCTTTAATTTACTCTTTTATGTAAATTTACTTGAAGTAGACTAAGTAAAACTTAGGCTATAACTAATTTGAGATAAGAAATAATTTTTTAATATTTTTTTTATATTAATGTTATTTAAGTATTTTTTTAATCTAATTCTTCTTGTTATCGCTATAAAGACACAATTCCCCACCTAATCTTTTTTAAATTAATTAGTACACAAAATTTTTTTAAATTAATAGTAAATTCTGTCTTTAAGTAAGGAATACAAGATGTACTTGAATCTCAAAATGTCTTACTCAGTTAAAATTTTATGATGATAAAGACACAATTCCCCACCTAATCTTTTTTAAATTCAATTTAGAATTAAATTTTGTGTAAAAAAAATTAAAAAAATTAAATTTAAAAATATAAAAAAGGTTTTTAATTATTTTTAATCATTTTTAATGTTTTTAGAAAGTTTGAAAGCCTTTGTATATAAGCATTTCAGAAGATATAAAGACACAATTCCCCACCGATAAAGACACAATTCCCCACCGATAAAGACACAATTCCCCACCGATAAAGACACAATTCCCCACCTTAGTGTCACATTGTTTGATATTGTGCTATTAATCACGTTGTGATTTAATGTATCTTTATTGAAAATCTAAATAAGAGCGAATAATGGGCGACTTAGTTGTAAAAGATAATGCCTTAATTAATGCAAGTTACAATTTAGAAGTTTCAGAACAACGCCTCATTTTATTGTCTATTGTAATAGCACGAGAGACAGGAACAGTAATTGATGCAACTAGTACAATTCGTATTCATGCGAGTGATTATATGCAACGTTTTGGTGTTGATAAGCACGCAGCTTATGAAGCACTAAAGAATGCTGTTCATAACTTATTTGGACGTCAATTTAGTTATTCAATTATTGATACTGAAACAGGAAATAAAAAAACAGTAAAGTCACGTTGGGTTCAGAAAATTGCTTATATTGATGATTCTGCAATTTTAGAAGTCGCTTTTACAATAGATGTTGTTCCATTAATTACGCGTTTAGAGCAGAATTTTACAAGTTACCAGCTAAAGCAAGTCAGCCAGCTTACTAGTAAATATGCAATTCGTTTATATGAGATGCTAATTGCATGGAGAGATGTAGAAAAAACGCCAGTGATAGAAATATATGATTTTCGTTATAAACTTGGTCTAGCTGAACATGAATATAAAGCGATGAATCACTTCAAGAGTCGCGTATTAGAACCTGCGATCGAGCAAATTAATAAATTTACAGATATCACTGCAGAGTATGAACAGTTTAAATCTGGTCGGGTGATTACTGGTTTCCAATTTAAATTTACACATAAGCGGAATAAACCGAATCATCTTCTTACTGATAAGGATATCAATACTCCTGACTCCTTTAATGGTTTAATGACTGAAAAGCAGATTTTATTATTTGCAAATAAATTAGCTCATGATCATGCATTTTCCAGTAAGTTTGCTGAAGCTGGAGAAGAGTATAATGATGTTGAAATGCGTTTAATTAGAAAATTGGCTAAGCCTGAATTTGTGCGGAAGTATTTGAAAGATTTGGAAAGATTAGGATTTAAAATCTAAGTTGATTTTTACTTAAAAACTCATATACTCAAATGAGTTTTAAATCATTTGAGTAAAAACTCACAAGAGGGATAAATGAAAGTCATTGCTGTCTTGAATCAAAAAGGTGGTTCTGGAAAGACTACGATTGCAACCCACCTCGCAAGAGCATTACAAAAACAAGGCTACAGTGTTTTATTGGTTGATTCTGATCCACAAGGTAGTGCGCGTGACTGGGCGGCAGTTGATGAGGAAAATCCAGTTACAGTTATTGGTATTGACCGCCCAACGATTGACCGTGATTTAAAATCTATTGCCAAAAAAGACTTTATTGTTGTGGATGGTGCACCACAGGCATCAGATCTTGCAATCTCAGCAACGAAAGCGGCTGACTTTGTTTTGATTCCTGTACAGCCATCACCATACGATATTTGGGCAACTTCAGATTTAGTTGATTTGGTTAAACAGCGTATTGAATTGACCGATGGAAAACTACAGGCTGCATTTGTAGTATCGCGAGCAATTAAAGGCACAAAGATTGGCGCTGAGATTTCAGAGGCCTTATTGGGTTATGAATTACCTGTAATGGAAACTAAAATTACTCAACGGGTGATTTATCCAACCAGTGCTGCTAATGGTACAACTGTATTAGACATGGAACCAAGCAGTGATGCAGCTAAGGAAGTTGATGCTTTAGCATCTGAAATTATTAATAATTTTTTAAGTAATTGAGTTTTTACTCATTTGATTTTTTGAGTAATTGAGTTTTTACTCATTTGATTCTTGGAGTATTTAAGTAAATGAGTTTATTGCAAGCTGGTCGCCCTAGTAAAGGCGCAAAAGAGACTAAACTTGAAGATATATCTGAAAGCGTAAAGACTATTCGGGTGAATTTTGATTTACCAGAAGATATGCACACAGAGTTAAAAATGTATGCACTGAAAGAAAAGAAATCTGTTAAAGACGTTTTAACTGAGCAGATTAAACAACTTCTAATTAAGTAAAAATTTAAGCATCCAGTAAGCCTCAGTTGAGTTAAATAAGGTTTACTAGATGCTTACTTTACTTTTTAATGCAGTAAAGTCGAATAACAAAAATATCTTAAACAACTAAACCGCTAATAAATCTTCCTTGATATCATTTTCAGCACTAATTTCAGATTCTTCATCTATCCAAACTTTTTGTTCTACATCCTGAATCAAACTGCTCATTCCATGTGTAGGTTTAATTCCCATTGAATCTAATTTTGACTGCAAAGATTGAAGCATATTAAAGCGTTCTATTTCCCAGCTTGATGCAAAACATCTCCAGAATGTCCACCCCGCTCGTTCTAATGCGCGTTGGCGAACCATATCATCATGCCATTGTTCTGGGTCATGATAACTATCCCCATCACATTCAACAGCTAGGCGTTGATCTCCATCAGACTCAACAACTAAATCAATTCGATAGCTTCCAACTTTAATCTGTGGAGTCACCGTATATCCCATTTCATGTAATACAGTGAAGACAGATTTTTCGAACTCCGATTCACACAGCTCTAGTTTTGCTTCAAAGGATGCTTTTCTATCTTCTTGTACATCATAGAAATGATTGATTAAATTTAATCGAAGATCTTTTGGCGATATGTGATCACGATTTACTGAGTGAACAAGATACATTCTTTCACGAGCACGGCTAGCAGCCACGTTAAATCTCTGTTCATGATCTGATCGACTTAATGCATGGCAATTTTCGGGATCTGCAACCATAGACAAGAAAATGATATCCCTTTCCGCACCTTGGAATGCTGAAGCATCTCCACAAGCAAATTGCACTTGGGTCAAAGCTCCGGCACCAAATTCATTTAATGCTTCTGATTGAATAAATTCAGCTTGTGCCGGGCCGAGTAATGAAATGATACCAATCGATCTATTCACATACCGCTCATCTTTGAGAATTAACTTCATTTCCTCAATAATTGCTTTTGCTTCTATTCGATTAATATGTTTATTATTTTTAGATTCTCTATATCCCTGTGGTGTATAAATAGAGACTAAAGCAGGGCTCAATTGTTCTGACTTCTTAGATAATCGCATTGGTTTAATACGGTTGCCATAAAAATTTTTATTGCTATAGCCAATAATTGCTGGATGACATCGGAAGTGCTCAAGGAGCATGATACTCGATTCATAAATAGAAGAGGCCATATCGTATAAAGACATATCTGGTGTTAGATATGCAGCATGCGGCTGTCCATGTAGATAACGATTGCGTAGTACATCAATTTGAGCACTTGCTAATCCAACATTACTTGGAGAAACCTGCTTATTATCTCCAACAACCAATAGCTTTTTAGCACGCATTAAAACAGGTAAAACATCTATTGATGATTGAGATGCTTCATCAACAATCACTAAATCAAAGAGTCCTAATTCTGCTGGCATAGATTCAGACACTTGAAGATGAGACATTACCCAGCAAGGGATTGCTGCTGTTGCCTCCTTTAATGCAACTTGAGCATCTTTTCGATAACGTGCAGCATTTTTACCCGTTCCTTTTCCATAATGCTGTACTGCAATTTTATAACGCTGCAAAGCAACTAAAATTTTCTCAGAAGCATTTTCTTTTAATGCTAACCAAGTTTTATTTGCTGCTAGTTGGGCATAATTCTGAGATAGTTTTTTTTCGTGAATGCGACGACGTTCGTATAAATTGTCGATTCGACTTGTATTACTAATCGCTGTTATATAATTTTCGAGGCGTTTCCATTCCCAAGCATCAACTAGCGTATTACGCAATATTGGATCCTCAATTTCTTGAATGTAAGGAACTTCTAAAACATCTTTACTCAGCGTCAAAGCATTTGTCTGACTCAACTTAGCACTTGCTGATTTAACTGTTTCAAAGTCCGTAGCCAAATCTTTCAGGTGGATCAATTGCTTAAACAGATTTGTATATTCAACTAGCTCATTTTCATTTAATGAATCTGAATTAATCTGACATACGATCTTTTTAAGTTGATTCGATATTTTGTTATCAAATACAGATAAATAAAGAACTTGATCAGCTAATTGACGTTGATATATTTCTAGATTAAATATTTTTGACTTCTGATCTAATAATTTAATCAACTCATTAATGTATTCAGATACACCATAGAAACTAAAAGATTTTACCTTACTAAAAACCTTTAAGTAATTGAAATTAAATTGATCTAAGTACTTATTCTTCAAGTCTAAACATTTCTGGGTTTTAGCAATAAGTTGTGTGAATTCTTTTAATATCTCATCGATCCCACGTTGACTTAATTCTATTAAAGGAATATCTAATTGCATTGCAATACTATTCCATTTACTCATAAAAATATTAAGAGTTTGTTTTCGATCAATATATTCTTTAACTCTTTTCCATTCATCGGATGTATCAGGCTGTTTTCCTGAAACTTTAATTGAGTTAAATAAACTTTGTAAGTCTGAAGTCCCAAAATGATACCAATTAAAAGGCTTACCTGTCTCAACACCACGCTCGACAGCCTGATACTCCTTGGAGTTTGGTTGTATTTCAAAATTTAACTCTAAAGGCTCGGTGAGTAGAATCTTTCTATATTCTAATAAAGGTTGTACTTCTTGAATCAAATTTGTATAGATATCTAATTCCATACTTTTATCTTCAGAATTTATCTTATTGAAATATCTCAATAACCATGGCTCTGCATGATCAACAACAAGATGAAAATCTTCCAAATAAGCTTTCAGCCAATCTTTCAGTGCACTAATTTCAGCTTCAGAAGTTGTTTCTTTGAAAATATGCTGTTCATTTTGCTTCAAAAACTCTTCAATTTGATCTTTTTCTTCCAGAAAATCACTTAATTTCTTCAGACTGGTTGAATCTAGTAATTTGTCAGGCTCTGGTAGAGGACCATAATCAATATATTGTAAGTCTATACCAATCCTCTTTCTTAAATCTCTAAGTTGTATCAACTCTACTTGAGATAAAGGAAACTGGTCTTTAGCATCTAAAGTTAATTGGTCTTTAAACCATGAATAAGAAGCTCGATTCTCTAATACATTTTGTACGATATCCATTGGTAATTTTTTATTACCATCAACTTCAATATTTTGATAATGCTTTTCTGCAAAATTATAGATTTCTCGGTCAATTAATGCCATTTCATGGTGATTGCTATCTATTTGTTGCTTTAGAACTTCAATAGTTCTTTGAACTTCTGCAACATTCATCTGCGTAATTTTTTGCACAATAAAATCAATTGAAGATTCAAGCTGATTTTTGCTTTCTTTACTAGAGCCGATTCGGCTTACAACCAGAGGTTTTAATTCATCTGGAATTTTTTCATGTACTGTTTTAAGAACATGAGATTGTTGTGCCGTAACCAGCACTTTTTTCCCATTTGCCAAATAGTGGCAGATAATATTCGCAATACTATGTGTTTTACCTGTACCAGGAGGGCCTTGTACTACGACACCACTACTATTTAAAAGATTTTGAATAATCGTAATCTGTTCTTTATTATAAGGTAATGGAAAATATAGCTCTTCTACTTTTAACCCGAAGCCTTCCGTACCAGAGCGACCTCTAAACCTATACGACTCTTTTTCACTAATACTGTTGCCTAATTCTGTCACTAACGATAATGGCTGTTCTGGGATGGAGATAGCAGGATCATTCAATTTAACTTTAAGTAATTCAACATCATCACTTAAAATAGAATTCATCTTTGGACGACTAAATAATAATGCTGTTAATGTTACAGCCAAGCTTTTAGATGGTATTGCTCTATTTTCTGCTTCGACAACAGCTCCTTTTGAGAAGATATTTGAAACAAAAGCTTCAACTAAATCAGAGTATGTTTCACCTTGAAATAGTTGTAGAGAACGACCGTTATTTAAGTTTTCTTTTAAAGCTAATTTTACTTGCCCGGATGTAGGTAAATCATCTTCTAATAAAATGGCGTCCATTTCTATATTGGCGCGAGTATCTTTAGCACCTACACGTATTAAGCCATTCTTTTCGATTTCCATTTCTAAAGGGATCGTAATTAGAGGATAAGAATAAGGTTTTTGAGTTGTAGGAAGTACCCAATCAACCAATCCAAAACCTGCAACTACTTCTTCACCATCACTTGTTCCGCCCAGGTTAATCGATGTATTCCATGAGAATAATCTATCGTAAACCGTAATGGATTTTTTAATTGCATCATTCGTTTTCTTCCAATCTCTCCAATTATTCTTATAAGTTTCAAATTTTTTAAACAACTGTTTGATTACAGTAATTTTATCAATCAGATTAGGTATTGGTATACTGGATGGTAATAGAGATTTCTGAATTTTCTTAAAAGAAAGAATTTGGTTTAACTTAACAAATTTAATAGTTGGTTCTGTTTCAATATCAATATGAAGATATAAAGCAAGATCTTCAGAAGGTTGAGGTGCTGGTTGAGTTTGCAATCGTTCAATCTGAAACCACCAATCCCCATCATTTAGCACTTTTAAGCCATGTAGTTTCTCTAAATCATGAGAATAAAATCGATTACCACTAATTTCATACTGAATTTTTTGAGTATCTTCGGCTTGATGAGATACATAATCCAATAATTGAATCAGTTTATTCTTGGCAATATTTTTTAGTTCAAGCTCAGAGTTCATTATCAGTCTTTTTTAGTTTCTATCTAACGGTAATTATAATCTGAATATTCTAGAAATTTATAGATAGATATTAACTAGATGTAAACTGATGAACATAGATACTACTGAGAGTAGAACACTGCTAGAAAAAAGTGGTATTTTTAGATATTTGCGTTTTCAGTGAAAGTAGACCTTGTATCTTGGAGCTTGTAGTGATTAGCTTCCACTATATGCAAATTGTAGAGTTTGTAATAGACCTAAGACTTTTAGTCTGTGAAAGAGATAAAACCTACAATTTGCCCTAACCACTTGCACAACTCTGGACGGTAACTAAGCACTTTGATGCTGTATTCACAAGAAAAGACGGTGGTTATGCTAAAACAATAATTGGATAAATAAAGCAGGTAAAGATTATGTTTTATCTTGGTATTGATGTTGCTAAAGCTAAAATTGATTGCTGTTTAATTTTAGAAAATTCTGCAAGTAAAAAGAAAACCAAAACTTTTTCAAATACACCAAAAGGTTTTGAGCAACTTCAAACCTGGCTAAAGCAGCATGCTGCAACTTCTACGCAGACCATTATCTTAATGGAAGCCACATCTATTTATCATGAACTCTTGGCTAAATATTTATTTGATGCGGACTATCAAGTCTGTGTAACCAATCCTGCCAGAGCTCGATATTTTGCTCAGAGTATGTCTAAGCTGAATAAAACAGACAAGGTGGATAGTGAAGTTCTAGCTCGATTTGCGATGACTGCCGATCTACATTTTTGGCAACCTTTACCCCAACATATTCAATTTCTGAATGCTTTGCTAGATAGAAGAGCTGTGCTTTGTGAAGATTTACAACGTGAAAAGAATCGTTTGGAAAAAGCAGAGTCTACCTTCACGATGGAACCTGTACTTCAGTCTATCCATAAGAGTATTAGGCAGTTAAACAAGCACATTCAGGGTATTGACCAGCAAATTGATGCTCATATCGATCAGAATCCTGATTTAAGAAATGATAAAGAACTGCTCAGCAGTATTCCAGCTATTGCAGATCGAACCAGTTTATTAATGCTCAGTTTCTTGCGCAGCCATACTTTTGAAAGGGCTAGTCAAGCGGCCGCCTTTGTTGGCTTGGCCCCCATTCAAAAGCAATCGGGTAGCTCTATTCATGGCAGAAGCCGTTTATCCAAAGCGGGCTCTTCCAAAATACGTGCCGGTTTATATATGGCAGCCATTGTCGCAACTCGGCATAATCCCCACATTAGAGGGATGAATGAAAGATTATTGGCCAATGGTAAAACCAAAATGATGGCGATTGGAGCTGCGATGAGTAAGTTTGTTCATCTTTGTTATGGTGTACTCAAACACCAACAACCTTATCAAGCGGATTATTGAGCATGAATTCTCAATAATTTGCTTGACGTTTCAGACGGTATCTCTTTCATAAATCAAAAAACAGCCAATTTTTAGATCAAAAGATATCCTGCGAAGTTTCATATTTTCAAGCATAATCCCCCCTATGAAATATCTCGACTTTAAAAAGCTTCTTGAAACTCAGTTTAAGCGATACACAGGCATCTCATGGTCAACCTTTGATTTAATCGTTGAATACATAAAAAAGCAGATCCAACGAAAGGTAGACCAACCAAGCTTGGCATTGAAGATCAGGTTTTACTTTGTCTCAGCTATTGGCGGGAATACCGAACCTTATTTCACGTTGCCACAAGTTATGGTGTTTCAGAGCCGACGGCTTCCCGAATTGTACGTCATGTTGAAGATTGCCTGATTCAGTCAGGGCTATTTAATTTACCAAAAGAATTACCTGATGGTGAAGGTATAGACTGGAATGTGGTGATTGTAGATGCCACAGAAATTCCAATCCAAAGGCCTAAAAAAACAGAAGAAAAGTTATAGTGGCAAGAAAAAGGCACATACCTTTAAAGTACAGATGATCATTCACTACAAAACTCAGCAAATTCTGAGTTTATGTAGCAGTCGCGGTGCTGTGCATGATTTCGAGCTATTTAAACGTAACTTAAATCAAATTCCTACGGGTGCTTTTATTCTTGCAGATAAAGGTTATCAGGGGATTTATAAATTGTATCCGAATAGCCTGTTCCCTTTAAAAGCGAAAAGGCGCTGTAAACTGAATCCTGAACTCAAAATTTACAACCGAGAAATCAATAAAAGAAGAATCGGAATTGAGCATGTATTTGGCAGCCTGAAAACCTTCAAGATTCTTGTTGGACGTTATCGAAACCGAGGCAAAAGACTGGGGTTAAGGTTTAATTTAATTGCTGGAATCTACAATATGGAACTGAGTAAAAAATGATTTATGAAAGAGATCTAGTATATTGATCTTTTTAATTCATACTTTCAATTGACTTTGACTTATAGTCACTCACAAACTCACAAACTCACAAACTCACAAACTCACAAACTCACAAACTCACAAACTCACA
>NZ_JAKLTL010000014.1:0-66641 GCF_022012315.1 Acinetobacter sp. ME22 | reverse complement strand
TCTACGTTTTGCGATCCGTGAAGGTGGTCGTACTGTAGGTGCTGGTGTTGTTGCGAAAGTAACTGCATAATCACTGAAAAGTAAAAAAACGCTCCTCTGGAGCGTTTTTTTATACCTATGTTTATGAGTTGCGTATAATTTGAAAAAAATGGACAGGTTTTCTGAGAATGATACGTTTAATGCAATCTGCTGATATTGAACATGTTTACCAAATTGAAGCAGCAGTGCAAAGCCATCCTTGGACTGAAAAACAGTTTCGAGAAGCACAAGAAAATTATCAATGTACAGTTATGGAAAAGTCTGGACAGGTTGTTGGTTTCTGTATTTTACAACCTGTGCTTGATGAAGCAAATTTATTGCTAATGGCGATTGACCCGAAAATGCAGGGACAAGGCTTAGGGTATCAGTTGCTAGAACAGTCGATGGATTTGTTAAAAAATCATCCTGTTCAGATTTTTCTAGAAGTTCGTGAAAGTAATATTGCTGCTATCAAATTGTATGAAAAATCAGGCTTTCATCAGATTGATATTCGTAAAAATTATTATCCACTTGCTGAGGGTGGACGAGAACATGCCATCATCATGGTGAAGAGCTGTAGTGATGATTTTGCAGCATTATTTTCTACTTAATCATGTTGTTCCATTCTGATGATAATGTTGTCATGAGGGATGTTCCAAGGTGATCAATTTCTTGCTCGCTTAATGCACGATTTAAACGTCGCCATTGCCCATCAATCAGAACTTCAAAAGGAATATACTGGGATTTGTAATTCATTTTTTTTGAATGGGGAACCCAGTAGCCCAAATAAACGTAATCTAGCCCAAGTGCTTTGGCATATTCAATTTGTTTGAGAATAGCAAAAACACCAAGAGATCGACGATACTCATCGGGTTCAAAAAATGTATATACTGCCGATAAGCCATCATCAAGCATATCGCAAGTAGAAACGCTGAGTAGTTTTTGGTCTTTCCAGAGTTCTAAGAAGAAGCTATCAGTGCAGCTATGCATTAAAAATTTATCAAATTGATCAATGCTAGGTGGAAACATGTCTCCATCATGATGTCTGAGATTGATATAACGCTCATACAAATCATAATGAATTGATGTCGCATTCTCTGTACGGATAATCCGTAAATGGAGGTCTTGATTGCGTTTCCATGCCTTTTTTTGAGCACTACTCATTTCAAAGTGATTGACTGGAATACGGCAGGATAAGCATTGTCGACATAAATGACATTCAGGACGATAGACAAAATCACCACTACGTCGAAAGCCTGAACGGGATAACTCAGAAAGTGTGACAACATCGATACGCTGGGCGGGATCTAAAAATACCATGCGTGCTGATTTATGATCCAGATAACTACAGTCATGTGGAGGGGTAATATAATATTGTAGTTCGTTTAAAGGTGACTTCGGATGGTATGAATTCATATCAAGCGTCCCTCCTGAACATGCTTATTTCTTTAATAATTGTTGATTTAACGCAACCTCTTTAGATGAAAATACACTGTCTTGATAGCTTTTCCAATCAATACTAGGTCGTTTTATAACATCTTGTAACGATTTTAGATAATCTTCTCGTGAAATGGTACTCGCACCTAGGCTCATCAGATGATCATTGACCAATTGGCAGTCAATCCACGGTAAATTTTGTTCACGACCAATGAGAATCAAAGTAAAAAATGCCATTTTGGAGACATCAGTCGCTTTGCTAAACATCGATTCACCAAAACAGCCATGCCCAATGTGTAAGCCATAAAGACCACCCACTAATTTTTCCTGATCTGCCCACACTTCTATGCTGTAACCATAACCGAGTGTAAACATTTGGCAGTAGCTTTGAATAATATCTTCACTAATCCAAGTGTCATCGGCATATTGACGGGGTAGAGCGCAACGTCGAATCACTTGCTCAAAAGCATGATTAATCGTGATTTTATAATCATGCTTTTTCATGGTACGAAGTAAGGATTTACTTGGATGATAGTCTTGTGGGCGAATGATGCAGCGAGGCTCTGGACTCCACCAACAAATAGGTTCACCTTCATTAAACCATGGAAATAGTCCATGACTGTAGGCTTCAAATAAAGTGGCAGGTTTAAGATCTCCACCAATGCAGATCAAACCATGACCATCTGGATCATGCTGAATCGGATTTGGAAAAATATACTCAGAATCTGGAAGTTGAGGCATTGTTGTGTCAATAAATCACTAGAACTTAGTTGAAACGCTGACATAAAAAAAGCCGTATGGCTACGGCTTTTTTAGATATCTTGGTATTAAGCCAAATTATCGAGATATTTCTCAGCATCAAGTGCAGCCATACAGCCTGAACCTGCAGAGGTAATCGCTTGGCGATAAACGCTATCAGCAACATCACCCGCAGCAAATACGCCTTCAACAGATGTTGCAGTTGCATTGCCCGCTGTGCCACTTTGTACCTGAATATAGCCATTACGCAGTTGTAATTGACCTTCAAACATGGTGGTATTTGGTTTGTGTCCAATCGCAATAAACAAACCTTGGATATCAATTTGTTGAGTTGAATCGTCTTGGGTTGATTTTAGGCGGACACCTGTTACCCCTGTTTTATCACCTAAAACTTCATCGACTTGGTGATTCCACACAATTGAAATTTTGCCTTCTTTTTCTTTTTCAAAAAGATGATCTTGCAAAATTTTCTCTGAGCGAAGGCTGTCACGGCGGTGAACCAAAGTGACATGCGCAGCAATATTAGATAAATAAAGTGCTTCTTCAACTGCGGTATTACCACCACCAACCACCATTACGTGTTGATTTTTATAGAAGAAACCATCACAAGTTGCGCAAGCACTGACGCCTTGACCCATAAATTTCTGTTCAGATTCAAGACCTAAGTATTGTGCGGTAGCACCTGTTGCTAAAATCAGGGCATCACAGGTGTATTCTTCCATATCACCTTTCAATACAAATGGGCGTACATTTAAGTCCACTTCATTGATATGGTCATACACAAGTTCTGTACCAAAACGTTCAGCATGCGCTTGCATACGTTCCATCAGTACAGGGCCTGTTAAGCCTTCAGGATCGCCCGGCCAGTTATCAACTTCTGTTGTCGTTGTCAGTTGCCCACCCAGCTGTAAGCCTGCAATCAAGGTTGGTTTTAAGTTTGCACGAGCGGCATAAACTGCTGCACTATAACCAGCAGGTCCAGAACCTAAAATAATTAATCGCGAATGGCGAGCTGTCATTGCAGATTTCCTTTTATAATTAAAAAACTGAAAAAATTATACGTGAAAGCAGGGTAATTGTGTGTTCGATCAATGTCGATAATATTGATCATCTAAATCGATTTGAGCTATATAGAATGCTACAAACATGCAGCATTCTGTTGCACCTTTTTTTGCTAAACAAGTGCATAATATAAATATTTATGAATTGAAAAACAGTTTCTTGCTGATTTTCAACTGGCTATAGTTTTTCAGATACAGGACAGTATATGACTGCGGTGTCGAGTGTTTATGCACAGCGCTTAATTATTACCTTATTTTTGGTATCATTTGGGATTTACCTGTTCTTGGCAACAGTCACTTATACGCCATTTGATCCAGGCTGGATGCATATTTCAAGCGATACCCAACAGGTGTCTAATGCGAGCGGCGTTGCAGGGGCGTGGATTGCAGATTTACTTTTTGGTTTCTTGGGTTGGGCAAGTTTATTGCTGCCGATTTTCTTATTTTTAGAAGCAATACAAGTTTGGTGGCCACATAGTTTTCTGAATCGACCTTTCCGTTATGCTGCACAGTTCTTTATGCTGTTGACTACTGCAAGCCTATTGTTCTTATTTTGGCAAGTTCCAAGCGATGCTTTAGATAACTCCTCTGGAGGCATTATTGGCTACGAGTTAGGTGAAAGTTTATCGCAATTAGTGACTGTATATGGTGCAAGTGCATTTTTGATGATTCTATGGGGTATTTTGTTTACCTTTGCATTTGGTGTGCGTTGGAATCGAACATGGGCAACTCTAAAAGCAACACCGAAGTATCTTGAAGATTTGTTTTATCGTAATGTCCCTGAGAGTGAAGCGGATTATGATTTGACCACCAAGTCGCCTGCACAAGCGACAGTCACCAAAAAAATTATTGCCCAAGCACCAGCGAGTGATGTTGAAGAGAAGCCAGTTCTAACAGCACAAAATTTAACGGTTGATCCTGCTGCTGAGCGTTTATTGGACGCGTTAGCAATACAAGATCAGTCCAAATCTGAAATACCTGTATTGTCTGAAAAAGATTTTGAAAAAACCTTAGCAAAGGCACATGACCTGACTCAGCCCAAAGATCGAGTTGTACCCACAGGTGAGGTTTGGCGTGCTTTAGAGCTAGACAAAAATGAACAGCAACAGCAAGAGATTGATGCATTATTGCAAGCTGCTGAGGAAGAACAGACAGCGAAAACAGCAAAACAGCATTTTCAACACGTTGTCCAATCTACAGAATCATCATCAAAAGTAGACTGGAACAATGACCAAACCTTTGATGATTTGTTGCAAAAAACAGGAGAAGCTGCCTCTGTAGATAGCACGGTACAGCATTTACTAGAACATGATGAAACGGCAGATATTGAAAAATTATTGGCAATGGATGCCAACACACCTGAACCAACACCCCAGTCACGTCGTGCAGAAAGTTATGCACAGTCTTCTGCATTTGTAAAAGCAGAGATCAAAACAACATTAGAAA
Organism: Acinetobacter sp. ME22; assembly: GCF_022012315.1. Taxonomy (NCBI): domain Bacteria; kingdom Pseudomonadati; phylum Pseudomonadota; class Gammaproteobacteria; order Moraxellales; family Moraxellaceae; genus Acinetobacter; species Acinetobacter sp. ME22. The sequence goes on along the minus strand of NZ_JAKLTL010000014.1, from coordinate 61,920 downwards.
CACAACCTAATTTATCAAAAGAAGAATTTATTGAGGCTTGGCAGGAAACAGCGGGAAAGCCTCAACCAGAAGATGAATTTGATTTTGATGCGCCACTGACCGATACGGCGGGTCGACCAATGTCACGCGCTATGCAGGTTGCAGAAAAGCGTAAACATCTTTCTCCACTTCCGAGTGAAGACTTGCTTGATCGGATAGATCCCAATAAGAAAATTAACTTTACCGCTGAGCAGTTAGCGCGCTTATCTGAGCTATTGGAAATTAAATTACAAGAATTTAATGTCAAAGCGAAAGTGATTGAGGCGCAACCTGGCCCTGTGGTGACGCGTTTTGAGCTTGACTTGGCACCTGGAGTCAAAGCTTCTAAAGTGACCAATATTTCCCGTGATTTGGCGCGCTCTATGTCAATGGCATCAGTACGTGTTGTGGAAGTCATTCCTGGTAAGCCATATATCGGCATTGAAGTGCCGAATAGTGCCCGCGAAATGGTGCGTTTAATTGAATTGTTAGACACACCAACTTATCGTGACCCGAATGGTTTAATTAGCATGGCGATGGGTAAGGATATTTCGGGGAATCCTGTTCTAACCGATCTCGCTAAAGCACCGCATATGTTGGTTGCAGGAACGACAGGTTCGGGTAAATCTGTTGCAGTGAACTCGATGATTTTGTCGATGTTGCTCAAATATAAGCCTGAACAACTGCGCTTGATTTTGATTGATCCAAAACAACTTGAACTTGCCAACTATAACGATATTCCCCATTTGTTGACACCTGTGGTGACCGACATGAAAGATGCAGTCAGCGCATTGAATTGGTGTGTCAATGAAATGGAACGCCGCTATAAGCTGATGTCTTTCCTTAAAATTCGTAAAATTACCGATTACAACCGCAAGGTTGAAGAGGCATTAGAACGTGGGGAAGACCTGATTGATCCAACATGGAAGCCAACTGACTCTGCAACCCAAGAACGAGCACCGCGTTTGCAACCTTTGCCAATGATTGTGATTGTGGCAGATGAGTTTGCAGACATGATCATGCAAGTTGGTAAAAAAGCTGAAGAAATGATTACCCGTCTGGCACAAAAATCACGTGCAGCAGGGATTCACTTATTGCTTGCGACACAGCGTCCATCGGTCGATGTGATTACAGGTTTGATTAAAGCCAACATTCCAACCCGTGTTGCTTTGCGTGTGAACTCAAAAATTGACTCTCGTACCATCTTGGATGCTGGTGGTGCAGAAGATCTATTGGGTCATGGTGACATGCTGTTTCTAGGGCCTGGTAAGATTGAACCTGAGCGTGTGCATGGGGCTTTCATTAGTGATGATGAAGTGAACCGTATTTGTGATGCTTGGCGTGAACGCGGTTCTCCAAATTATGTTGATGAAATTCTGACCCCTTACGATGAAGAACCAACCAATCGTGGTTTTGAAGAGGGAGATGCTAGCCCAGATCGTGATGTACTGTATGATCAAGCAGTTGCATTTGTCTTGGAAACACGTAAGGCATCAACATCCTCTTTGCAACGTAAGTTTAGTCTAGGTTATAACCGTGCGGCTCGCTTGATTGATACCATGGAAGAAAATGGAATTGTCAGTGCAATGGGGCCAAATGGAAAACGTGATATTTTGGTTTAAGTGAATATGAAAAAACCTAGCGAAATCGCTAGGTTTTTTTCAATTAGTCTTCTGACACCGTCAAAAGATGTTCTTTAAACTGCGGATTTGGAATTAAAACAATTTGCTCATCGACTCTCTGTGTAAGCTTTTGGTTCTTATTCGGATAGTCCAACTTAGATAAGAAATAGCGAATACAGTTCAGGCGTGCGCGTTTTTTGTCATCTGATTTAATAATCGTCCAAGGTGCGTCACCCGTATGTGTATGGAAAAACATGTGATTTTTCGCATCGGTATAATCATCCCAACGATCGAGAGATTGAATATCAATCGGTGACAATTTCCAGTGTTTCAGTGGATCATCACGACGAGAAATAAAACGACGTAATTGTTCTTCACGACTCACCGAAAACCAAAATTTGAATAGATGAATGCCACTGTTGACCAACATACGTTCTAATTCGGGTGTTTGGCGCATGAATTGTAAATAATCTTGCGGCTCACAAAAGCCCATAACACGCTCTACACCTGCACGGTTGTACCAAGAGCGGTCAAAAAATACCATTTCACCTTTTGTTGGCAGATGTTCGATATAACGCTGAAAGTACCATTGTCCTGCTTCGGTAATGGTTGGCTTTTCTAGGGCAACCACGCGTGCGCCACGTGGGTTGAGGTGCTCCATAAAGCGTTTAATGGTACCCCCTTTACCTGCAGCATCACGTCCTTCAAATAAACAAACAATACGTTGTCCTGTATCTTTAACCCAAGACTGAACTTTTAATAGCTCAATTTGTAGCAGCTTCTTTTCTGCCTCATAAGCTTTACGTGATAAACGGGTGCGATAAGGGTAACTTTCAGGTAACTCAGCAGAATTAGAGTCTTCAGCAGATACGGTACCTCGATACTCAAGAACAGCTTTGGAAAACACGGGCAAATCCTGAATTAAGTCTTGATCTGTTGTAGAAACATCTTCATTGGGTTGGAGTTGATGGGCTGAGCTCATAGTTAGACTCTATTGTTGTTTGTTGTAATAAAAGCATGAGTTTAGCGTATTATTTTTGATGGTTGCAAATCAAGATATCGATAAAGCCAAGCCTGTTTGCTGATTAATCCAAGTGGCTAACTGTTGCAAAGCCGTTCTTACTTGAGCTGTGAGTGGATGACCTGCATTGATGCGAATATAGTGATGATATTTATTATCCTCACCAAAAATACTGCCTGGCACGATACTAATACTTTGACTTAAGGCAAATTGATAAAGCTCAAAGCCACTTAAATTTTGAGGGAGCTTTAACCAAAGTGCATATCCTCCTTGTGGTGTCTGTAACTCTACAGATAATTTGGCAAAAATTTCTGTAATGCACTGGACATAGTCCTGAACTTGTGACCATAACTTAGGGTGTAACTGGTTTAAATGGCGACGATATCCACCACTAAAAATAAAATCTGCCAAACCTAATTGTAGAGGTGTATTGACAATAATATTATGTGCTAAAAGTTGGGATCTGAGATGTTGTAGTGCTTTGGGTAAACATAACCAGCCCACCCGATAGGCGCTTGAAAGGCTTTTAGAAACCGACCCGACCCAAATCACATAGCCTGCCTGATCCCAGTGTTTAATCGGTAAGGGGCGTTGTAATTCATATCCACATTCGCCATAAATATCATCTTCAATCATAAAACACTGATATTTTTCAGCCAATGCCGCAATCTGTGCCTTTTCTTGATGGGTTAGACAATAGCCAAGAGGATTTTGATAATTTGCAGTGAGTAGGCAGGCTTTGGCTTGACCTGTCTTTAAAACCTGCTCCAAGCGTTCTAAATCAATTCCTTGGTGATGTGCAGGAATTTCGATGACTTTGCGATTAAGATTCGCTAAAAGCTGCAATTGTCCATTAAATGTAGGTGTGGGTAAAATAATGCTATCGCCTATCTGAGTCAACGATTGAATAATGAGCATTAATGCCGCCATACAGCCATTGGTAATAAAAATATCATCGTAGGCAATATGAATAGCATCTTCAGACCAGTGATCAACAAGTGCCTGCCGTAAACGAGGATGTCCCTGTCGATCACAATATAGAAAATCTTCAGGGTGGCTATGTTTTAAACTGCGTTGAATAGAGCGACGTAATGCTTCAATTGGAATGAGAGGGCTACCGAGTTGAATCGCTCCGAGATGGATCATTTGCGCTTGACTAGAAGCATCTTGAATTTGATTGTGTAGGTCAAGGCTTGAGATCTCGCGGCTAATCGATGGAAAGTCAATATAGTCTGTATGTGTGGTTTTAAGAGAGATGTGAGGCGCTTGTACAAAAAAGCCAGATTTTGCTTTTACATATACATGTCCTTGTGCTTCAAGCAACTCATAACAGGCTTGAGCAGTGCTTAAGCTAATCTGTTGTTGCTTTGCAAAACTTCGTAATGAAGGCAACTTGCAATGTGGACTGAGTTCACCAGTCAGAATTTTATGCCGAATTTGGCTGGCGATTTCCTGATAACGAAAATGCATATCTGTACTGCTTTTTTATAAAAAATTGTATCTGTATACCTTAACAGAATCTTCCTATGATGCATGAATAATTTGCTAATTATGGGGATCAAGGTAATGAAAAGATTAATATTGGTTTTAGTCTGTTTGAGTATAGTGGGATGTACACAATCTAAATTGCGCAATGTTGCAGTATGTCAAAAAATGGCTGAAGGGTATTTAGATAGTCAGGCTGTAGGAACATATTATCTTGTGACAACGCAGCAGAAAGAACAAGGTGTGCGTTTATTTTATCGTTTGCAGCAGAGCTATAAGATAACTCAAACTGAACCACGAGTCTTTCAGTGTATTGAGCAACCACAGGGGACATTTTTAAATATGATCCAAGATGGGGTGGCAAGAACGCTGATGATTCTGCCGAAATCTGTAAAATAGCCTGCATCATGCAGGCTATTTTTATGGATCTTGGTTAGGCAAATTTTGCCAGTACAGCAAGAAATTCAGCAGAATGACGAGGGAACTGAGCAATTACCTCGTGGATGCGTTGACCTTGAGGGTTGGTTGCATTGATATCGCGACCATCTGCAACAAACTGAGTCAATAAGCGCTCAAAATCGTGAGGACGCATGTGTTTATATGCATTGTACAGTACATGAAAATCAGCACTTGTACCTTCTGGAGGTAAATGATTCAAGTAGGCAAACACACGCTCATCTGACCATTCTTCATTGAAAGTTGCTGGCTGTGAAAATGCCATAGCTCACTCCTCGAGATTCAAAATAAAAGGCAAAATAATGAGGATTATTTTGCCCTGAATTGTTGTATTTAGCTAATCAGAATTGAAATTAACGATCTTCAGGTAAATTGATATTCATCTCAAGCATTTCAATATTGGCTTCTGAACGTACTTGCATTTGAATATGCTGTTCGTCAACACCGCGAACATAGCGGCTGACAACTTCCATAATTTCTTTTTTCATCTGATCAATTTTATCTTGGCTTAGACGACGTCCCAAACCTTGTTCAGATGCAACAATGACTTTGAGTCGATCTTTTGCCATTTGAGCACTTGGCAATTTATCTTCATTGCCAAATAGTTTGCTCCAAAATCCTGCCATGATTATGCTCCAAACAAACGTGCCAACCAGCCTTTAGGTTTCACCGTAATATGGCGATAAGGACGGTCTTCACCAAGGAAGCGGGCAACAAGATCATCATAAGCTTGTCCAGCATGGGATTCTGTATACAAAATGACAGGTTTACCTTCGTTGGACGCCTGTAACACACTTGGGCATTCAGGAATTACGCCCAAAGTTGGAATACGTAAAATATCTTTGGAAATGTCATCAATCGTCAGCATTTCTTGGCGATCAGCACGTTCTGGGTTGAAGCGTGTAATACACAAGTGTTTACGAATACGCCCTTCGTTATGCTCAACTTTTTTGGTTTTGCTGTCTAGCATTCCAATGATACGATCAGAGTCACGGACTGAAGAAATTTCAGGGTTGGTGACAATAATGGCTTCATCTGCATGGTACATCGCTAAGATTGCCCCACGCTCAATTCCCGCAGGAGAATCACAAATAATATAATCAAACTCTTGCGCGAGTTCATTCATCACGCGTTCAACACCATCATCACTTAAAGCGTCTTTATCGCGGGTTTGTGATGCAGGTAAAATATATAAGTTTTCAATGTCTTTATCGCGAATTAAGGCTTGTTGTAGACGAGCTTCATGATTGATGACATTAACAAAGTCATAAACAACACGGCGTTCGCAACCCATGATAAGGTCTAAGTTACGTAAACCGACATCAAAGTCGATAACCACAGTTTTGTGACCACGTAAGGCTAAGCCTGTTGCAAATGATGCGCTTGTGGTAGTTTTACCTACACCGCCTTTGCCTGATGTTACGACAACAATTTTGGCCACCGAATCCACTCCTGTTATGGTCATTTGCAATTAAGATAAAATCTTCAATAATAAAATAAGGTCAATCATACCTTAGATTTCTAAAGCCTCGAACACAAGTTCTTGGCGATCATTTAAATAAATGTGTACTGCTTTTTTTGCAACGTCAGCGGGAATGTCGTCCGCGACACAATAAGTCCCTGCAATCGATACCAATTCGGCATTTAAGCACTGACAAAAAATACGTGCTGTTGTATCACCACTTGCTCCAGCAATCATGCGTCCCTGTGTTGTGCCAAATACATAAATATTGCCTGAAGCAATGACTTCAGAGCCGCTATTCATGCTGGCATTGAGAATCACGTCACCATGTTCTTGGATTAAGCACTGACCTGTACGCAACATTTCATTATGATATGAAGTCACGTGATTTACAGCGTTTGATTTTTGTTTACTGTTGTCGCTATTTTGATCTTTATCGTCGTTTTGTTCAATCACTTGTTCATGGGTTGGCTTGATTCTTTGTAACGGGCGATCAGAGGGCAGAACAGGAAATTGGATACTGCGCGCTTCATCCGCAAGTAAGCCATCAATCACAGCCATGGGCTGTAAATCTAAGCTAATCAGCAGTTGGATTAATTCAATCAGTTCTTGCTCAACGGTGCTATCTAAAATAACAGTTGCACCATGAGAACCTGTATCTTCAAGCATTTGGCTAAGTTGTTGGCGAATAGCATCGTGATCATTTGTATCGAAGGTTAATCGGGTAAAATTAACCATTCTGCCGGTAATGCGTATATCAGCCATGATATTTCCTTAGAGGGCTTTTGACCAAATAAGTAATAAGTCAAAGTATTGTTGTAAATAGCTCAAATCCTAGATCAATTTGTTGTAATTCTCTAGCATTAGACACAAAAAAGCATGAATATTTATCGATGAAAATCGGTTCTATGCGTCAGGCTGTTTATTTTGGTCAGCGGCAATCAAAATATTCTGCCATTGTTTGATTTTGACTTGTTTACGAATCGCAGCAAGGCTTTCATATACCGAAGATTCAACCAGTTGCTCAAGTTTGGCATTGTTTAAATCGACTTGACTGATCTTTTTGGCAATTTGTGCATACGTTTGTGCTGAAGCGGGTGTTGCCCACGGTTCAATTAAGCCCTGAGTAATGTTTTCACCCAAGCGTTTACCAATACTTTGGATTTGATCTTCAAGGCGGCTACCAATAATTGGAAATAAACGTAAAAGCTGATGCAACTCAGGGGTGTTGATGATCGCCTGTTCTACGACAGTACCAACCTGTTGTGCTAATTGTTGTTGTTGCTTCTGTAATTCGTTCGCCAGATTTTCTTGTAGCAGTTCTACTAAAGTGTCAGCAAAGAGTTGACGATGATGATCGACCAGATCATGAATGATCTTTTTATGTGTGGAGCTGGTATCAAGTTCATAGCGAATACCATCAATTACAGTAATGACAACTCGATCTGAGAGTTCTTCCATGACGACTTGATAATAAAATTTTGCAGTTTTTCGCCATGATTCGGGAATGATTTCATAACCTAATTCATGTAGGCGATAGGCAATAATCCCTGCGCGAAATAAACGGAGAAAACGTAAAGCAGGAATAATTGCTAAAACTTCATACCAATGAATAAAAGGGAAAAAAAACCAACGTTGATGGTGTCTTTGTAGAATCGCAATCGACCAGCGAAGTGCTAATTCCAGTATTAAAAAGCAAATAAACCACCCCTCGGTTTTATCAACCCAAGGGTGGAGATGGTCTTTATAAAAATGCAGCAGGTTCATTAACTGCAAATGATCACTCAGCCAAATGGCAAAGTTGCTCATCAAGATGGCATTGGCACTCAAGCAAAATAAATTAAAAACAATAATGAACATCATAAAAATGTCATAGCCTAAATAAATTTTCCATTGCAATGAGTTATGGTCAATTGCTTGAAATTTAGGTGCTCGTTTTGAATTTTTTTGCATAGCCAATGCTCTTATCTTTTACAGTGAAGCTTTGGCTTTAAGTTCGCTAATTAGCTGATCTTTTTCTTGCCAAATTTGCGTAAGCCATTGATGAAACTTAGAGCGATATTCTCGGTCATCTTCATAATTTCCTGCCAGTACCCATTCAGGAATTTCAATCTTGCGCAGATGCACCGTAATTCGTGGTACTTCTCCAAGCCAAAACTCTCCATAGCCAGGAACACCATCAGGGTAAACAATCGTCATATCGACTAAAGCATCGACCTTTTTGCCCAAGATATTGATTGCAAGGGCTAAACCACCTGCTTTAGGTTTGAGTAAATGCTGATAAGGTGACTTCTGTTGTGCGTGTTTCTCAGGAGTAAAACGCGTACCTTCGACATAATTGAGTAGGGTAAAAGGCTGGCTGAGCAGCTGTTCACATGACTTGCGAGCTTCTAACATATCATGATGTTTCAGTTCAGGATTTTTAGCGATCTGTGAGCGGCTATGTCGCTTCATCATGGGGAATCCCAAGATTTTGAACGCCTGCCCAACAAAAGGAATAAAGATCAGTTCCCATTTAGTAAAAAAACGGGTTAAAGGCATACGTGTTAAGCCAAAATATTGATTAACAGTCGTGTCCACCCAGCTTTGATGATTACAAATCATGAGATAACGACCTTGTAAATCAAGCTTTAAGTCATCCTCAATCTGAATATTCCACTCGGTATTAGGAAGCACATGATCAATCAACCAGTTGTTGACAGCTAACCAGCGATTGGTAATTTGAATATTCGTCTCATCAACTTTACGGGATTGCTTGAAGAATTTGGTTAAGCCGAGTGCCAATACAGGTGGGCCATGTAAAAAAGTGCTGCCCGTAATGACAGAACCAACAGTCATTCCACGTGTAATTTTTTTAAATAAACTTTGTTTGACTCGATGAGAGGTCATAAAAATTCCTAGCCGAAATCTAGCGTAATAAAGATAACTATCGGTCTAAAGAGAGTCAAAATAAATCTTGCAAATTGTATGATCTATGTAGAAAAACACGTTATGACATACACAAAGCTGGGTGAATTACAATCAAACTGTTAAAAACCCCACGATTTTTAACAAAAAATTAATGTTTTACCAAACATTATTATTTCATAATTTTTTATATAGTAAATAAACACAACAAGGAGTCATGCAATGCGTGCATTGGTTATTTCATCAGTGATTGGGGCTTTGGCATTATCAGGCTGTCAAAGTATGAACACTGGTACAGGTACTGGCGGTATCCGTGATTATGACAAAACAGCAATTGGTGCAGGTTTGGGTGCACTAGCAGGTTATGGTCTATCTCGCTCTAACGCAAACTCAAGTGCACAAAATAATCGTGCAGCTGCAATTGGTGCCATTGTTGGTGCGGCAGGTGGTTTGTATCTTGATAAGAAAGAGCAGAAACTTCGTCAACAAATGGCAGGAACAGGTGTCGAAGTTAACCGTAACTCAGATGGTTCAGTAGGTCTGGTAATGCCAGGTAATATTACCTTTGCGACCAATTCTGCGACGATTTCACCAAGTTTTTATACAACGCTGAATAAAGTTGCACAAACTTTGACAGAAGATAATAAGAGTGCAATTTTGGTGACAGGTTATACCGATAGCACAGGGAATGATTCAATTAATATCCCATTGTCTCAAAATCGTGCGAACAGTGTAGCGCGTTATTTGATTCAAAAAGGTGTGCCATCAAGCCGTGTCAATGCTGAAGGTCAAGGTTCTGCAAACCCAATTGCATCGAACTCGACAGAAGCAGGTAAACAGCAAAACCGTCGTGTTGAAATCAGTATTTACGAAGCAAAATAAGTCATTGCTTCCAATAAAAAAACCACCTTCAGGTGGTTTTTTTATTGGCTACACATTATTGATGGAGTGTAGCATCTGGGCTTATTAAAGCTTTGCCTTGAATAAGTGCATCAACAGCTGCAGAGTTTAATTCAAGTTGTAGCTGAGATTGTTCAGAGTTAATTTGATAGTTGTTAATCAACTTCTGATCACCAGTTAAGGTTTCGACTTGATATTCATCTGCAATATTTAAAATGCCTTCTAAATTAATCGTTGTTGCAGCGCTATCCCCTTGAAAAATTTGCTCTAGTTGTTCAAAAGAAATATTGAGTTGAGACATATTTTGCTGCTTTGACTGGGTTTCAATAAAGCGAACGAGCAATTGTGCGAATAAGAAATAATTGGGTTTGTGTGAAAAATCGAGATTCATGATGTCTCCTAGTTTTTGATTTAATTGATATTTCAGTATTTGTAAATTTATAACGTAGAACAAAGCATAGTTATGTTATGTCTTGATGATATTTCATGTCACTTTTATAAATAAAATCAAGAGTCAACTTTTAGAATACTGCGTCATGGTGTGCTTCTTGTAAATATGACATGAGATGTTATGATGTGAACCAAGAGATGATTGTAAAAAGAAGCAAAGCATTTGTTACAAAATACATTACCTTGATTTAAGCAGATCACTTCTTAATGGAGAATCATTCTTATTTTTTCTGAAGAAATTCAGTAGGATTTTTTTTCGCTATTTGGGGCATGATTCTATTTTTTTAAAGCTCAATTTTGCAAAAAATACCAAAAAAAGAGCAATAATTGAAAAAAAAGTTATTTTTTATAAAACTAATAGTATTAATCAATAAGTATGGATTACCACAGTTTTAGCAGTTTTTTGGTGTAAAAACCATACAGAGTATTATCCCAAAGACTAGCGAGATTAGCCTAGCAACCGAAATCATAAATCAGGTACAATTAGAGTGTTTAATTTTGTGTTTGGTGTATTTTTAGGCCAATACATACATTCTTTTGTTAAAATTAGGCCTGCCAGGAGTTATCCCCGCATGAGTGCCATTACTCCATACGATTGGGCAACCATTGCCTTCGTGATCGGCGTTACATTCCTTTGCGTCTTTATGCTTACAGTTCCGTTACTCCTAGGAGGTAAGTCATGGGGTCGTGCAAAACAAGAGCAGTTTGAGTCAGGTATTGTTGGTGCAGGCGGTGCCCGCATTCGCTTATCTGCAAAATTCTATCTTGTCGCTATCTTCTTTGTCATTTTTGATATCGAAGCACTTTATCTTTATGCATGGTCTGGTGCTGTGCGTGAAGTAGGTTGGTTCGGTTTCTCAACGGCAACAGTCTTTATTGTCGACTTGTTAATTGGTTTGGTTTATGCACTTTCTGTAGGTGCATTGAACTGGTCGCCATTTGACCGTCGCAAAGCGGCAGGCATATTACCAAAAATTGGCTCTCCAAATATGGATATCGCAGAGATCACACGCTTCAATTCAATTGATGAGCTTGTAACCGATCCTACGGGTCAAGTTCCGGCTCAGTCTCGAGTCAAAAAGACCACAGTAACTTCTGACAAGGAGTAATACGGGATGAAATATACATTAACCCGTGCCAATCCACAGGCTGACCAGTACCCGCTTCAAGAGCGTCAAATTGTGACCGATCCTCTTCAGGAAGAAGTCAATAAAAACGTATTTATGACGCGTCTGGAAGATGTGATGCACAATGTGGTCAACTGGGGTCGTAAGAACTCAGTTTGGCCATTTAACTTTGGTACTTCTTGCTGCTACGTTGAGTATGCAACAACCTTAACGGGTGTGCATGACTTGTCACGTTTTGGTGCCGAAGTTATTCGTGCTTCACCTCGTCAAGCCGACTTAATGATTGTGGCTGGGACTTGCTTCGTGAAGATGGCACCTGTTATTCAACGTTTGTATGAACAAATGCTTGAACCGAAATGGGTCATCTCTATGGGTGCTTGTGCCAACTCTGGTGGTATGTACGACATTTACTCGGTTGTGCAAGGTGTCGACAAGATTATTCCTGTAGATGTTTACATTCCAGGTTGTCCACCACGCCCAGAAGCATTAATCCAAGCATTGATGTTATTACAAGACCAAATTCAGTTAGAGCGCCGTCCGTTATCTGCAGTAATTGGTGATGATCTTAAGCCTGTTTATAAGCCAAAGATGATGCCAGAACGTGATCGTAAAAATGCAGAACGTATTGCAGTGAAAAACTTACGCTCTATGGATGAGATTAAATAATTTTAACGATGGATTGATTGTCACCCGCTTATGGGTGATTTGTCGTTAGGGTTACAAAGAATTTGTATTAAAAAGGAAGCCAAGCCAATGGCTGAAACTGAAATTGCTATGCCAGAAGAGTCAACACAGGTTGATTCGCGCCCAGCATTTGCAATTGTAGAAGAGCTGAAAACCAAATTCGGTGAAAACTTCTACGTGCAACCGACTTGTGAAGATTTTCCAACGGTCTGGGTTGAGCGTGCGCGCGTGCAAGAAGTCTTAATGTTCTTGCGTACCGTATCACGCCCATACGTGATGCTGTTTGACCTTTCTGCGGTTGATGAACGTTTACGTCAACACCGTGAAGGATTACCTGCATCAGATTTCACTGTTTTTTATCATTTGCTATCGCTAGAGCGTAATGCCGATATTCGTGTCAAAGTCGCTTTAAACGAGAGTGATCTGAATATTCCAACCGCAACCAATATTTGGCCAAATGCGAACTGGTACGAACGTGAAGCTTATGACATGTTCGGCATCAAGTTTGATGGTCACCCAATGTTGCGCCGTATCTTGTTGCCGACCTACTGGGAAGGGCATCCGTTACGTAAAGAATATTCTGCACGTGCAACCGAATATACGCCTTATATGCAAAACAAGGCGAAACAGGATTTCGAACAAGAACACTTGCGTTTTGTACCTGAAGATTGGGGTCTAAAACGTGGTAACAAGGACGAGGACTTCATGTTCTTGAACTTGGGTCCTAACCATCCATCTGCGCATGGTGCTTTCCGTGTGATTTTGCAGCTTGATGGCGAAGAAGTGAAAGACTGTGTACCTGATATCGGTTATCACCACCGTGGTGTGGAAAAGATGGCTGAGCGTCAAACATGGCACTCATTTATTCCGTACACTGACCGTGTAGACTACTTGGGTGGTTGTGCGCAAAACATGCCTTATGTGATGGGTGTGGAACAACTTGCAGGAATCAAAGTTCCTGATCGTGCACAGTGTATCCGTGTCATGATGTCGGAATTATTCCGTATCAACAACCACTTGCTTTACATCGGTACAGCAATTCAGGATACAGGTGGTATGACCCCAGTATTCTATATGTTTGCTGACCGTCAAAAAATTTATGATGCGATTGAAGCCATTACTGGTTTCCGTATGCACCCAGCTTGGTTCCGTATTGGCGGTACTGCGCATGACCTTCCAAACAACTGGCAACATCTGATTCGTGAAATCCTCGACTGGATGCCGAAGCGTTTGGACGAATACCATAAAGCAGCCTTGAAAAACTCTGTATTTATTGGTCGTACCCGTAATGTTGCTCAATACGATGCAAAATCTGCATTGGCTTGGGGGGTAACAGGTACAGGTCTGCGTGCAACAGGGATTGACTTTGATGTTCGTAAATACCGCCCATATAGCGGTTATGAAAATTACGACTTTGAAGTACCTGTTGAATATGAAGGCGATGCTTACGCACGTGTAATGGTTCACTTCCATGAAATTCGTGAATCATTGAAAATCGTGAAGCAATGTCTAGACAACATGCCATCTGGTCCATACAAAGCGGATCATCCATTGGCTGTTCCACCACCAAAAGACAAAACATTACAAGACATTGAAACCTTGATTACGCACTTCTTGAGCGTTTCTTGGGGTCCTGTGATGCCTGCAGGTGAAGCATCTGTCATGGCTGAAGTGGTGAAAGGTGCAAGTAACTACTACTTGACGTCTGACAAAGCCACCATGAGTTATCGTACGCGTATTCGTACACCAACCTTTACTCACTTGCAGCAAATTCCTGCGGTGATTAACGGCAGCTTGGTGTCTGACTTAATCATTTACTTGGCAACCATTGATGTGGTTATGGCTGACGTGGATCGCTAAGAGGCAACGCATTATGATGATTTTGACTGACAAAAAGCCACGTGTGAATGTTGAAGGAATTTTGACTGCGGACGAAATTCACGAGATTGAACATCACATTGGTCATTATCCATACCCACGCGCAGCATCACTAGATGCTTTAAAGTGCGTACAACGCCGTAATGGTTGGGTGGATGATGCGCAATTAAATGCAATTGCTCAGCTACTCACAATCAGCGTTGCTGATTTAGAAGGTGTAGCGACATTCTATAACCGTATCTATCGTCAACCTGTAGGTCGCCATGTCATTTTACTTTGTGACTCGATTGCATGTTTCTTGATGGGTGCTGAAACGCTTGCTGAAGCATTCCAGCGTGAACTCGGCATTCAGTTTGGACAAACTACGGCAGATGACCGTTTTACTTTATTGCCGATTTGTTGCCTAGGTAACTGCGATAAAGGTCCAACCTTGATGATTGATGAAGATACTCATGGATTGGTTGAAGTGACTTCAATCAAACAGTTATTGGAGAAGTATGTATGAATACTGAACCAAAACCAATTTATGGCGACGGTAACCCAGAAACGCATCCATTGACTTGGCGCTTAAGCAAACAAGAACATGTGCGTAATGCGGATGACTACGAAGCGCTTGAAGGTTATGCAGGCTTTAAAAAAGCGATTACCATGCCACCGAAAGATGTGCTGGAAGTCATTAAAGCAGCGACTGTCAAAGGGCGTGGTGGTGCAGGTTTCCCAGCAGGGATTAAATGGTCATTGATGGCACCCAATGATGGTGGTCCTCGTTACCTGATCTGTAATGCCGATGAGATGGAACCAGGTACGTTTAAAGACCGTCTGTTGATGGAAAAACTGCCTCATCAGTTGATCGAAGGCATGCTGATTGCAGCATATACTTTGGAAGCGACTCAAGGTTATATCTTTATTCGTGGCGAATACATCGAAGCTGCGCAATACCTGAACGAAGCCTTAGAACAAGTTCGTGCCAAAGGTTATTTGGGTGACAACATTCTAGATACAGGCTGGAATTTCGAGCTGTATGTGCACACTGGTGCAGGACGTTATATCTGCGGTGAAGAAACTGCATTGATTAACTCTCTAGAAGGTCGCCGTGCGAATCCTCGTACTAAACCACCATTCCCGCAAGTTGCAGGTGCTTGGGGTCGTCCAACGATTGTCAACAACGTTGAGACTTACAACAATTTACCAGCAATTTTATTGCGTGGCCCAGAATGGTACATCGGTTTATCAGCAGGCAAGTCGAAAGATCCTGGTACGAAAATCTATGGTGCATCTGGTAAGGTGACTTTCCCAGGTCTTTGGGAATTGCCATTTGGTACTACTGCACGTGAAGTGATTGAAGACCATGCTGGCGGTATGCGTGATGGTCTGAAACTGAAAGCATGGCTACCAGGTGGTGCATCGACTGACTTCTTGGCAGCAGAGCATATCGATCTTCCAATGGATGCTGAAAGCATCATGAAAGCAGGTTCACGTTTAGGAACATGTTTGCTGATGGTGGTCGATGAAACTCAATGTATGGTTTCAGCAACACGTAACCTAGAAGAATTCTTTGCGCGTGAATCATGTGGCTGGTGTACGCCTTGCCGTGATGGTTTACCTTGGGCAGTGAAAGCGCTTAAAGCACTTGAGAATGGTGAAGGCAAGAAAGAAGATATCGATCACTTACAAGAACTGACTCGTAAGCTTTGGATTGGTAAAACATTCTGTGCTCACGCACCAGGTGCGATGGAACCATTGATGGGCGCACTCAAACATTTCCGTGGCGAATTTGAAGCGAAAGTTGTAAATGCTGCCGCTCAAAATCGTGACGTTGCACAAGCTTAAGGGAATTCGACTATGGCTACTATTCATGTCGATGGAAAACAGTATGAAGTCAATGGCTCAGAGAACTTGCTGCAAGCATGTTTGTCTCTCGGTATTGATATTCCATATTTTTGCTGGCATCCATCCTTAGGTTCTGTTGGTTCTTGCCGTCAATGTGCAGTAACTCAGTATGCAAATCCTGAGGATACACGCGGACGTCTTGTGATGTCTTGTATGACGCCTGCTTCTGACAATACCTATATTTCAATCGAAGACAAAGAAGCGGTGAATTTCCGTGAGTCTGTGGTTGAATTCTTAATGACCAACCACCCACACGACTGTCCAGTCTGTGAAGAAGGTGGTCACTGTCATTTACAAGATATGACTGTGATGACTGGTCACGACCGTCGTCGCTACCGTTTCACCAAGCGTACGCACTACAACCAAGAATTGGGTTCGTTTATTGCTCATGAAATGAACCGTTGTATCGCGTGCTACCGCTGTGTTCGTTACTATAAAGACTATGCGGGTGGTACGGACTTTGGTGTTTATGCCAATGCATCACGTGTGTATTTCGGTCGTCCAGAATCAGGGACTTTGGAATCTGAATTCTCTGGTAACTTGACTGAAGTCTGCCCGACAGGTGTATTTACCGATAAAACTCACTCAGCACGTTATAACCGTAAGTGGGACATGCAGTATGCGCCTAGCGTATGCCAAGGCTGTTCTTCTGGCTGTAACATCTCTCCAGGTGAGCGTTATGGTGAATTACGTCGTGTAGAAAACCGTTTCAACGGTGATGTGAACCAATACTTCTTGTGTGACAAAGGTCGTTTCGGTACAGGTTATGTCAACCGTGAAGATCGTCCTCGTCAGCCACAATTACGCAATCAAGCTGAAGTCACTACAGTTTCAGTAGATCAAGCACTTGATACTGTGATTGCTAAATTGCAAGGTAAAAAAGTCTTGGGTATCGGTTCTCCACGTGCCAGCCTTGAATCTAACTACGCACTTCGCGAGTTGGTTGGTCAAGACAGCTATTCAACAGGGATGACGCAAAAAGAGCAGTCATTGGTTGAACTTGCTGCATCGATCATGCAAACCGAAGGCATTTATAACCCAACTTTACGTGAAGTTGAAAGTTATGATGCGGTGCTGATTTTAGGTGAAGACTTAACGCAAACTGCGCCTCGTATGGCATTGTCTGTTCGCCAAGCTGCGAAAAACAAAGCGAAACAAATGGCAGCAGATCGCCGTACGCCAGACTGGTTAGCTGAACCTGTTGCACGTATTGGTCAAGATGAAAAATCGCCGATTTATATCTTGGCAGCAACACAAACCCGTTTAGCTGATGTTGCGACAGGTGAAGTGGTTGCTTCTCCAAATGATATCGCACGTCTAGGCTTTGCCGTTGCAGCAGCAGCGAAAGGTGAAACTGTTCTTGGTCTAGATGACGATGCCAAAGCATTTGCGCAAACCATTGCAGATACACTAAAAGCAGCGAAAAAACCATTGGTGATTGCAGGTACAAGCCTACAAGATCCAGCGATTATGGAAGCTGCAGCACAGTTGACTCAGAACTTGGGTGCAACAGCAGGTTTAACTTTAGTTGTTCCTGAAGTGAACTCAATGGGTCTTGCACTGTTTGGTGGTTTAAGCCTAGAGCAAGCCTTTGCACAAGACTATGACACTGTAGTGATCGTTGAAAATGATCTGTTCCGTCGTCTACCTGCAACTCAAGTTCAGGCAGCTTTGGCGAAAGCGCAAGATGTGATTGTGCTTGATCACAGCGAAACTGAAACTGTGAAAGCAGCGAACATTGTATTGTCAGCAGCAAGCTTTGCTGAAGGTGATGGTACAGTGGTGAGCCAAGAAGGTCGTGCACAACGTTTCTATCAAGTTTACGATCCAAGCTACTACAAACCAGAATACGCGATTAAAGAATCATGGCGCTGGTTACATGCAATTGAAACGGGTCTACGCGGTAAAGCGATTGACTGGACATTGCTAGATGACGTGATTGAATCTGTCGTGAAAAATGTTCCTGTTCTTGAAGCAATTCAAGATGTTGCACCAGATGCAGGTTATCGTGTTCATGGCTTGAAAATTGCGCGTGAACCACGTCGTTACTCTGGTCGTACAGCATTGCGTGCACCGATTTCTGTGCATGAACCAAAACAGCCTGTTGACGTTGACTCAGCATTAACATTCTCAATGGAAGGTTATGTTGGTCCACAAAATTCAGCATCATTGGTTCCATTTGCATGGGCACCAGGTTGGAACTCTCCACAGTCTTGGAACAAATACCAAGATGAAGTGGGTGGTCATTTGAAAGGCGGTGACGCAGGTATTCGTTTATTTGATCGTTTACCAAAACGTCCAGCACGTAGCTATGTTGCACCTTCGGTCGTTCTGGTCAATCCAGACAGCTTCCGTTTGGTTCCAATGCATCATATTTTTGCTTCAGGCGAATTCACCATTAAAACACCTGCAATGGAATCACGTATTCCGAATGCGGTGTTTGCAGTGGGTGAACAAGATGCATCTCGTTTAAATGTTCAAGATGGTCAAAAAATTACCGTAAAAGCAGGGGAAACCAGCATTAGCTTACCTGTGCAAGTGATTGAATACTTGCCAACAGGCTATATTGGTTATCCGATTGGTTTAGCGCCAACCGTATCTTTGGCTGAACCTGTTGCTGTGTCGGTAGGAGTGTAATCATGCACGAAAATTTACGCGCTCTACCTGTATGGGCAACAGATTGGCCAATCGCCTATATGGTGGTGCAAGCGATTCTGATTTTATTGGTCGTTGTCATTTGTGCAGCGCTGATGTCTTTTGTTGAACGTCGTCTTTTAGGTTTGTGGCAAGACCGTTACGGTCCAAACCGTGTAGGTCCTTTTGGTTCGCTCCAAATCGTTGCCGACATGCTTAAAATCATGTTCAAAGAAGACTGGACACCAAAATTTGCAGACAAATTGACTTTCCGTTTAGCACCTGCTGTCGCAATGGCGACAGCTGTGCTGTCTTACATGGTAATTCCTGTTAGCCCATTTATGGGTGTCGCAGACATGAGCATCGGCTTATTGTTCTTTATGGCAATGGCAGGTATTGCGGTGTATGCCGTGTTATTTGGTGGTTGGTCTTCTAACAACAAATATGCCTTACTTGGTGCGCTACGTTCTTCTGCACAAACCATTTCTTATGAAGTGTTCTTGGGCATTTCCTTGATGGGTGTTGTGGCGATTGCGGGTTCATTCAACATGCGTGAGATTGTTGAATCTCAACGTGATATGTGGAATGTCATTCCTCAATTCATCGGCTTTATGGTGTTCGTGGTTGCAGGTGTTGCAGTGACTCACCGTCATCCATTTGACCAACCAGAAGCAGAGCAAGAATTGTCAGAAGGTTACCATGTTGAATACGGCGGTATGAAATGGGGGATGTTCTTCGTTGCTGAATACGTGAACATCATTTTGATTTCATCATTGATCGTGACGTTATTCTTCGGTGGATGGCTTGCACCATTTAACTTGGATATTCCATTTATTCCGGCAGGTTTTTGGTTTATTGCTAAAACTGCGTTCTTTGTCATGATGTTTATTTTGGCGCGTGGTGCATTAATTCGTCCACGTTATGACCAAGTCATGAACTTTGGATGGAAAGTCTGCTTGCCATTGGCATTAGTTAACTTACTCGTAACGGGTGCTGTCATTCTCATGAAGCATGCGGGCTAAGACAGCAGGGATAAGATTATGTTTAAAATTCTAGCTGGTGTCGGGTCTGTTGTTCGCTCGTTGTGGATGGTGTTTAGCCACGCAACGCGCAAACGTGACACCATTTTATACCCAGAAGTACCTGCTGAGCAGATCGTACCGCCTCGTTATCGTGGTCGTATTGTTTTAACACGTGACCCAGATGGCGAAGAGCGCTGTGTTGCTTGTAACTTGTGTGCGGTTGCTTGCCCTGTAGGTTGTATTTCATTACAAAAAGCAGAAAAAGAAGATGGTCGTTGGTATCCGGAATTTTTCCGTATCAACTTCTCACGTTGTATCTTCTGCGGTATGTGTGAAGAAGCATGTCCTACGACAGCGATTCAGTTAACTCCAGATTTTGAGTTGGGTGAATATGTGCGTCAGGATTTGGTTTACGAAAAAGAAAACTTACTGATCTCTGGTCCAGGTAAATACCCTGATTACAACTTCTATCGTGTAACAGGTATGGCAATTGATGGTAAAGAAAAAGGACAGGCGCAAAAAGAAAGCAAACCTGTCGATGTACGGAGCTTATTACCATGATGTGGCCATTTTATTTAATGGCTCTTGTGGCCATCGTTTCTACGGTTCGTGTTGTGACTAATGCGAATCCTGTACATGCGTTATTGAATCTGATTATTTCATTGCTTGCTGTTGCGGGTATTTTCATGATCGTGGGTGCACCTTTCGCAGGCGCACTTGAGGTGATCGTGTATGCTGGCGCAATTATGGTCTTGTTTGTATTCGTGGTCATGATGTTGAACTTGGGTCAGCACACGGTTGAGCAAGAACGTAAATGGTTGACCTCAGATGCTTGGGCTGTGCCAGCATTGTTAAGCTTCTTATTGGGCTTAACTTTGGTGTGGATGATCGGTAGCGATTACACACCCGCAGGTGCCTTACTGGGCAAAACCATGGTTGGACCTAAAGCAGTGGGTCAAGCGTTATTTACCCAATATTTATTGTTGGTTGAAATTGCCGCAATGCTATTGCTCGCAGCACTTGTTGCAGCATTCCATTTAGGTAAACGTGAACCAAGTGAAGAGGAATAAGACTAATGGGTAACATCCCTTTGGAACACGGTTTGATTGTGGCAACCGTTCTTTTTGCACTTGGGTTTTACGGTGTAATGGTGCGTCGCAACTTTCTATTTATTTTGATGAGTCTTGAGATCATGATGAACGCTGCTGCATTAGCATTCGTGCTTGCAGGTAGCGTTTGGGGTCAAGCTGACGGTCAGATTATGTTTATCTTAATTTTGACTTTGGCAGCTGCCGAGGCTTGTATTGGTCTAGCGATCGTCCTTCAGTTTTATCATCGCTTCCATCATTTGGATGTGGATGCTGCGAGTGAGATGCGCGGATGAGTTATTTATACTTAACAATCTTATTTCCGCTAATCGGCTTTATTTTATTAGCGGCGGGTCGCGATAAGCTTTCTGAAAATATTGCTGCTGTGATTGGCGTAGGTTCAGTGGGTCTGTCTGCTTTATTTGCATTGATTGCAGGTTTGGAGTTTGTCAACAGTGGTTCAACCGCTGTCGTACAACATCTATGGACATGGTTCAGCGTTGGGACGTTTGCACCAGAAATTAACCTACATCTTGATGGTCTGTCATTACTGATGATGGGCATGATCACAGGTGTGGGCTTCCTGATCCATATCTTTGCATCGTGGTATATGCGTGGCGAAGATGGCTATGCGCGCTTCTTCTCTTACTTCAACCTGTTCGTTGCGAGCATGTTGGTGTTGGTTCTTGGCGATAACCTTGCGTTATTGTTCTTGGGCTGGGAAGGTGTTGGTTTATGCTCATACTTATTGATTGGTTTTTATTATTCAAATCCAGACAATGGTTGGGCTGCAATCAAAGCATTTACCGTGACACGCGTGGGTGACGTTTTCTTATTGATCGCGTTATTCTTGCTGTATCAAGAATTCGGTACTTTGCATATTGCAACGATTGTGGCAAATGCACATCTTGTTCTTGCAGGAAATCATTCACTTGCGATTTGGACAGCATTAATGTTGTTCTTGGGTGCTGCAGGTAAATCTGCACAGATTCCATTGCAAACTTGGTTAGCCGATGCGATGGCAGGCCCAACGCCTGTTTCTGCACTGATCCACGCTGCAACCATGGTAACAGCAGGTGTGTACTTAACTTGCCGTACACATACTGTGTTTGAAATGGCACCTGAAATCATGCAGTTCATTTCTGTAACAGGTGCGATTACCTTGTTGGTTGCTGGTTTCGCTGCATTGGTTCAAACCGATATCAAACGTATCTTGGCTTACTCAACCATGAGTCAGCTTGGTTATATGTTTATGGCAGTCGGTGCTGAAGCTTACCAAGCGGGTCTATTCCACATGTTGGCTCACGCATTCTTCAAGGCATTATTATTCTTGTCTTCTGGTGCAGTGATCTTGGCATGTCATCACGAACAAAACATCTTCAAGATGGGTGGTCTTTGGAAAAAGATTCCATTCGTATTTGCATGTTTCGTTGTGGGTGGTGGTGCATTAGCAGCAATTCCATTCTTGACCGTAGGCTTCTTCTCTAAAGATGCAATCTTGGGTGAAGTTTATGCGCATGGCATGTTGGCAAATCTTCCACTGTATAACTGCTTGTATTGGGCAGGTGTTGCGGGTGCATTCCTCACTTCAATTTATACATTCCGTTTAATCTGGGTTGTATTCTTTGGCGAAGAAAAAACACATGCGCACGAAATCAAAGGTGTGACGTACTGGGGTCCATTATCAATTCTATTGGTATTGTCTACAGCAGTAGGTGCAGTGTTAAAAGCGCCAGTTGAAAAGTTATTGACTTCAGCGCAGATTCCAGTATTTGAAATTCCTGAAAATGTTGAAGCATTGGTACACGGTGCAGAACATACAGCTGTAGGAATTGCCTTAGCTGGTTTAGTTGTTGGTGTTGTTCTATTTGTCTTTGCTTATGGTGCAGTGAAAGCGTTTGCTCAAACTTCTTTGGGTGCGGGTATTGCACATATCTGGCGTAATGCATTTGGCTTCGATGCTTTATATAACCTCATTTTCGTACAACCTTATTTACTGATGGCGAAAATCTTAGGTCGTGATCCAATTGATGGATTGTGGTTAGTATTGCCTGCCTTGGTAAAAGGTGGAAACAGCTTTACAAGTTCACGTCAAACAGGATCACTGCGTGAATACGCATCAAGTATGTCACTCGGTATTGTGGTGTTACTGATGATCCTGATTGTTGTGCAGGTAATGGGGAAATAAAATGGAAAACAATTTAATTTTACCCGCGCTGATTCTGGTTCCGTTCATTGCAGGTTTTATGTGCTGGTTGGTCGATAAACTCGACCAGCACCTTCCACGCTGGATTGCTTTAATTGGGATGGTCATCACTTTAGGCTTAACAGTGCTTCTGTGGAGTCATGGTGATTATCATTACGAACTTGGTGCTCAAGCTCCAACGTTTGCAGCACAATTTTATGTGCCGTGGATTAGTTCATTAGGGATCAGTATTCACCTTGCTGTGGATGGTCTCTCCATCTTGATGGTGGGGTTAACTGCACTGTTAGGTATTTTAGCGGTCGGCTGTTCTTGGGGGGAAATCCAAAAGAATGTTGGTTTCTTCCATTTAAACTTGCTTTGGAGTTTAGGTGGCGTTATCGGCGTATTCCTTGCACTTGATATGTTCTTGTTCTTCTTCTTCTGGGAGATGATGCTAGTGCCAATCTATTTCTTGATTGCACTTTGGGGACATAGTGGTGCGGATGGTAAATCACGCGTTTATGCTGCAACCAAATTCTTTATTTACACGCAAGTGTCAGGTTTGATTATGTTGATTGGTATCCTTGGACTCGTAGTCTGGGGGTATATTATGACCAATGGTACAATCAACTTTGACTATAACTTCTTGTTAGCTGTTGCAAATCACTTACCACCACAATTTGCATATGGTTTCATGATCTGTATGTTTATTGGTTTTGCAGTGAAACTTCCTGTATTTCCATTACACGGTTGGTTACCAGATGCACATGCCCAAGCACCTACAGCAGGTTCTGTGGACTTAGCAGGTATCTTGATTAAAACAGCAGCATACGGTTTGCTCCGTTTTGTCATTCCATTCTTCCCAACAGCATCAGCACAGTTTGCTGATATTGCAATCATCTTTGGTTTGATTGGTATTTTCTACGGTGCGTGGTGTGCTTACCAACAAACCGATATGAAACGTCTGTTGGCATATAGCTCTATTTCACATATGGGCGTTGTACTGCTTGCAATCTATGCAGGTAACATCATTACTTATCAAGGTTTGATGATCATGATGTTGGCACATGGTCTGTGTTCTGCTGCACTGTTCATCATGTGTGGTCAAATCTATGAGCGTTTGCATACACGTGACATGCGTTTGATGGGCGGTATGCGTGGTCAATTCCGTTACTTACCATTCTTCTTAATGTTCTTCATTTCAGCTTTGGTGGGTATTCCAGGTCTAGGTAACTTTATCGGTGAATTCCTGATCTTGATGGGTTCATTTGGTAAATATCCAACATTCACCATCATTGCTGCGATTAGCTTGGTATTTGCTGGTCTTTACGGCTTGATTTTGATTCATCGTTCATTGTTTGGTACTCCAAACGAAGAGCAAAAACAGCATTATGCA
The DNA here is from genome assembly GCF_022012315.1 of Acinetobacter sp. ME22. Classification (NCBI taxonomy): domain Bacteria; kingdom Pseudomonadati; phylum Pseudomonadota; class Gammaproteobacteria; order Moraxellales; family Moraxellaceae; genus Acinetobacter; species Acinetobacter sp. ME22. The sequence continues at coordinate 37,695 of NZ_JAKLTL010000014.1, read as the reverse complement.
AATCCACTGAAAGATTTATCTGCACGTGAGATTACAATTTTAATGATCTGTGTGATTGGTCTCGTGTGGCTAGGGATGTACCCACAAACCTTCCTTGATGTATCTAACTCAAGTATGCAGTGGTTAGCGAATAGCTATATTCCTGTTCATAACGGTGTAGATTTGATGCAACAAGCAATCAGCCAACTTGATAATGTGGAGATCCAATAAGTCATGAACTTCACAATCCAATTTTCAGATCTTATGCCACTTGCACCTGTCATGATTGTCGCTTTGACAATCGCACTGGTCATGATTTTAACCACAATCAAGCGCAATCATAATTTGATTGCGACTGCTTCAGTCATTGGCTTGAACTTGGCAGCATTCTTTATTGTGTTGCAAATGATGGGTGGTCAGTTCCGACCTGCCAATGTGATGAACATGTTTATGGTTGATCCATTTACCATGCTTTATCAATTGCTGATTTTGGTTTCAGCATTGGCATGTTGCACATTGTCTCATGCGTATATTGAAACGTATAAAGACAATCGTGAAGAGTTGTACTTGTTGCTTCTTTCTTCTGTGGCAGGTGCCATGTTGATGGTCGCAAGCTCTCACTATGCATCATTCTTTATTAGTTTGGAATTGATGTCTGTTCCTGTGTATGGTCTTTTGGCTTATACCCATGAGCGCGAAAAGTCATTAGAAGCAGGAATGAAATACCTTGTGTTATCAGCAACAGCATCTGCAATGTTGTTGATGGGTATGGCATATATTTATGCATACACAGGCACACTGTCTTTCTACACAGGTTTTGGCTCTTTGTTGCAGATGGTGAAAATGGGCAACCCAATGGTTATTTTGGGTCTTGGTCTCATCATCTTTGCAATTGCATTCAAACTGTCTTTGGCACCATTCCACAAATGGACACCAGACGTTTATCAAGGTGCACCAGCGCCTATGGCAACGTTCTTGGCAACTGCTGCGAAAGTGGCAACCATTGGTTTGCTTGTTCGTTATTTACTTGCGGCAGGCGCGTTGATTCCTTCAATCAATCTGATTCTTTGTATCATTGCGGTACTTTCAATCCTTGCAGGTAACTTACTTGCAGTACGTCAGGTGAACTTGAAGCGTGTGTTGGCTTATTCTTCAATCGCGCATTTTGGTTACTTGTTAATCGCACTTGTGAGCAAAAACTACTTTAGCCTCGACAGCGTGAATATGTATGTGATCACTTATGTATTTACAACAATCGGTGCGTTTGGTGTTGTGACACTGATGTCTAGTCCATATAACAATTTGGATGAAGCTGAAAGTGTTGCAGATTACCGTGGTTTATTCTGGCGTCGTCCAGTGTTGACTGCAACGTTGACTGTAATGCTGTTGTCTTTGGCAGGTATTCCATTGACTGCGGGCTTTATTGGTAAATTCATGGTCATCAAAGCTGCGGTAGATGCAGGTCACTGGTTCTTGGCAGGAGCAATTATTGTAGGTAGTGGTATTGGTTTGTACTACTATTTACGTGTCATGATTGTGATGTATCTTACTCCACCAGAAGTGCCACGTATTGATGCTGAAAAACATTGGGGTCAAAAAGTGGGCGGTATCATGGTGCTCGCATCTGCAGCATTGGTTCTTTTCATTGGTATTTACCCAGATCCATTCTTAAAAATCTCTGCAATGTCACAAGTTTTAGCGCCAATTCAACAAATGTTGTTTAGCCACTAAGCTGTTTTCAGATCAGTAAGAAGCTCTCCTTGTTGAGGGCTTTTTTATTTCTACTCGAAAAGCGATATACTAAGCGCAACTTATCACTCTCAGGTGTTCTCCCGTGCCTATTCAAGAAATTCGTCACCCACTCATTCGCCATAAATTAGGTTTATTACGTCGTGCGGATATCAGTACTAAAAATTTTCGTGAACTTGCACAAGAAGTCACTATGTTATTGACCTATGAAGCAACAAAAGATTTGCCAGTAGTCGATCAAGAGATTCAGGGGTGGGCAGGTGAAGTAACCGCTCAGCGTATTGCAGGCAAAAAAATTACAGTTGTACCTATTTTACGTGCAGGAATTGGTATGCTCGATGGCGTACTCAATTTGATTCCAAGTGCAAAAGTGAGTGTTTTGGGTCTTGAACGTGATGAAGAAACCTTACAGGCACGTACTTATTATAAAAAGTTAGTTCCAGATGTAGCCAACCGTATTGCCATGATCATTGATCCAATGCTTGCAACAGGAAGTTCTCTAATTGCAGCTATTGATGTCTTAAAAGCCAGTGGTTGTAAAGATATTCGTGTGATGGTTCTAGTCGCAGCGCCAGAAGGCGTGGCAAAAGTAGAACAACAACATCCAGATGTTCGCATTTTTACCGCATCAATTGATGATGGTTTAAATGAAAATGGCTACATTGTTCCTGGTCTTGGCGATGCTGGTGATAAAATCTTCGGTAGTGTACAAAAAGACTAATGTCGTTATAAAAAAATGCCTGTTTAATAACAGGTATTTTTTTATGGGGCAAGAATGATGAAAAAGGCAGTCGTGTTTTTATTTATCGTTGTTGTGTTGGTAGGTATTGGAACTTATATCGCTTACTCAAAACTACAACAACATGATCAAAAACGTGAACAATACACACAGCAGTTAATTGAAGAACAAAAACAGTTAATTAATGAGCAACGCAAAAAATTAGGGCATTTACCTGATCATATTCCAGAATTAAAACCAGAAGTTAAATCATTGGTTGTTACTCGTCCTGCACCAGCACAAAAACCTATGTCAACACCGCTTGGGTATTTTAAATGTGATGGTCGAGAGCGTTGTGGGCAAATGCATTCTTTAGCTGAAGCACGTTGGTTTGTACGAAATTGTCCAAATACCAAAATGGATGGGAATCATGATGGCGAGCCTTGCGAACAAGATTCTCGTCGTCAAACCGATCCAAATTGGCAAGAATAAAGCTGAAAATTTTAAGGATGCTGTTCTTCACAGAATCGCATAAAGGCTTTTAGTCCCGGCCCTTGATATTTATGCCGATGTACTAGCATATAGAGAGGGCGTCTGAGTTCCCAAAAAGGCGTTTCTAAAATCACCAGTTGACCTGAATTGAGCATAGGTAACAATGCAAGTTTGGAAATACAGGAGATGCCTAAACCACCTGAAATGATTTTTAAAATGGCTTCATTATGACCTAAGGTCAGGCGGATTCGTGCATCTTCAAGGTGGTTTAAGATTGCATTATCAAAAACTTCACGCGTTCCCGAACCTTCTTCACGCAAGATCCATTCAACATCAGCAAAGTCCTGAGGTGTTAAAGCACGATTGAGCTGAGCAAGTGGGTGATTTGGGGCACAACATACGGCAAGTTCATCATCTCGCCAGTGAATACTTTGTAATTGGGGTAAGTGGCATGATCCTTCAATTAAAGCCAAATCTAATTGAAATTGGTTGACCGCTTCAATCATTTGGCGAGTATTGCCAACTTGGAGTTGTAAATGAGCTTGTGGTTGTAATTGTAAAAAACCTGCCATCAAGTCTGGCACTAAATAATCACTAATTGTGAGGGTTGCTCCGAGGCGTAAATCAATACTTTGTAATTCGCCTTTAGCCACTTGTTCAAATGCTTCACAGCGACCTAAAATTTCGAGAGCTTGGGGTAATAAAAAACGTCCAAGATCATTAAGTTGTAGGCGTTTCCCTAGGCGATCAAATAGTGGCGCACCCAATCCATCTTCTAAATCTGCCAATGCCATACTGGCTGCACTTTGGGTCAGTTTGACTGCATCGCTGGCTTTAGTAACCGTTCCTTCCTGAGCTACGGCTACAAAAACAGCCAATTGGCGTAAGGTCATGCGCATAGTTGAAGCCTTAATGAGTAAAAATATCAATATTTGCCTCGCCATGCTAACATGAGCCGACGAATTCTTGCACCTTGAAATCATGACATCTGAAAAATTTACTGTGGAAAAAGTCTTATCGATTCAACGCTGGGCAGATAATTTATTCAGCTTTACCATGACACGACCTGCTCACTTTAAATTTACAGCAGGGCAGTTTGCACGAATCGGAATCAAAGTGGATGATGAGCTGATTGTACGGGCATATTCCGTTGTTTCATCACCTTATGATGAAACGCTAGAGTTTTTTTCAATTGTTGTTCCTGATGGTGCATTTACATCACGTTTAAAAGATTTACAGATTGGCGATGCGTTATATCTGGAAAAAATTCCGTATGGCTTTTTAACTTTGGCACGTTATCAGCAGCCATTGCCACAAGATTTATGGTTACTGGCGACAGGAACAGGACTCGCACCATTTTTATCGATGCTGCAAGATTTTGAAACATGGAAAAATTATCAAAAAATTACTTTGGTTTATAGTGTACGCACACAAGCAGAATTAGCTTATGCTGAGCGCATTCAGGAAATCGCAGCAACTTTTGGTGAGGGGCACACAGGTTTTCGGTTTGTACCAATTATTACCCGCGATCCTCAAGCCGCCTTACATCAGCGTTTGCCGATTCTCATTGAAAATGGACAGCTAGAAGCATTTGTTGGTCAACCATTTAATCCAGCAACTAGCCATATTATGCTCTGTGGTAATCCACAAATGGTCGAAGATACCAAAGAGGCACTCAAGCAGCGTGGCTTAAGCATGAACCGTCGTGGTGAGGGCAATATTGCCGTTGAAAATTACTGGTAATTGAAAGGTAGATGATATGTTTGTGTGGCTTAATGCACAAACATATCCATAAATGTACGGATCTCATTAATTGCGGTATCAACGTCGGAAGTGAGCCATGTCGGCTCAAACAAGCCTGCATAAAATTCAAGACGTTCTTGTGGAACCACAAGGCGGATCAAGCATTCTTCTTCAACCATTCGCCACGGAATAATGGGCGTTTCCTGATCGAGGAACACTGTGACATTTCTCAGGTCAATCACCATTGCACTGATACAGTCAGGAAACGGCATGACTGAAAATTCTTCAGTACGGCGGCGTAGATACTCTAAATCACCCCACTTCAAAGCATAGCTCGGCTTGCTGAATTCAATCACGCCAATGAGATGTTGATCTCGTGTGTAGTGTAAGTAACACTGATGAGTGACATCGGTGTCGAGTTCAAGGGAAGTAGATTCTAGTCTATACGACATCATCGTGGCATATTGAAAAAGTGGCACATAGTATAGCTTATTTTTCGATGACAACAGATAAACAATGTATACGTGATGATAATGCTTTTTCACACAATGATACATAAACTTAGATTAGTATAAAAAATAGTCAAATTGACGTGATAGAAAGGAGAAGATGACAATGTTACGCCATCTAAGTCGGTCACTTCATGAGATGCATGTAAAAGAAGATAAGCGCTTGATGCGTTTCATGTTTGCTGTGATTATCGTATTTTATGCTTCAATCGTTGTATATATGTTTACTCATAGCAGCCCAAGTGCCAAAGATGCCTATATCGGGCATCCTCAAGCAGCCAAAGTCGTAAAAAACTAAATGATCATTTCACTGTTGAAGGAATGGAATTCCTTCAACAGTTTTATACATATTCGGCTGCTGCTGCTGCACATGACCAAGCCCATTGAAAGTTATAACCCCCTAAGTGTCCTGTCACATCAAGGACTTCTCCTAAAAAGAATAACCCTTTTTGCTTTTTACTTTCCATGGTTTTGGACGATATTTCATCTGTATCGACGCCACCTAAAGTCACCTCAGCAGTTCGGTAACCCTCTGTTCCTGATGGTTTAACCTGAAAATTTTGTAATTGTGTCGCAATTTTTTCTAATTTTTGGTCGCTCATTTGCCCAATCGCTGTTTCACTGTCTGTCTGCCAAATCAATTGTTGCAATTCGGCAATGACTGATTTTGCTGCTAATTCAGTGAACAATGTTCTTAATAGGCTTTTAGGATGGCTCTGTTTTTTCTGCTTTAGCCATGTGAAAAGATCATGTGTTGGGAAAAAGTTGATCTGAAAACTTTCACCCACTTGCCAATAGTTAGAAAGCTGTAAAGAACTTGGCCCACTTAATCCACGGTGAGTAAAAAGTAGAGCTTCGGTAAATTCAATCTGTGGATTGCTTAATGTTGCATCTAAAGCATTGCCACTTAAACGTGTTGTCACTTCTTTAAACTGGTCAGAAAATGTAAATGGGACTAAACCTGCACGAGTTGGGTAGATCTGATGACCAAACTGTTTTGCCAGTTGATAACCGAAATCGGAGCCACCCAGTGTTGGAATAGATAAGCCACCTGTTGCAACGGCAACTGATTCTGCTCTAAAGTTTTGATTTTGCGTTTTTACGCTAAACTGACCATCTTCAAGAACCTGAACAACTTCGACTTCAGCAGAAGTCTGAATCTCAACCAAATTGGTTTTGCTACATTCGGACAAGAGCATATTCAAAATGTCCTTTGCACCGTTGAGCGTAAACAGTTGACCATGCTTACGCTCTTCATAGGCGATGCCATATTCACAGACCAAGCCGATAAAATCCCATTGGGTATAACGTGACAGTGCAGATTTTACAAAGTGTGGGTTATGACAAAGATAATGTTTCGGTTCGACATCAAGGTTGGTAAAATTACATTTACCACCGCCTGACATTAGAATTTTTTTGCCGACTTTATTGGCTTTTTCGAGAACCAGAACGGAGCGGCCGCGTTTCGCTGCACATGCTGCCAGCATCAAGCCTGATGCACCTGCACCTAATACGATGACATCATAGTGTTGAGCAGCCATGTGAGTTCTCCGAATGCTAAAAACCGCGCATTATACTGAAATTTTTGGCATGGCGCCTAACTCTTGTGTACGCCCTTGCAAGCCTCCTGTGTGAATCGCAAGAATTCGAATGCCAGCCTGAAAATAGTCGTGTTCAATTAAATCAAAAAGCCCCATTAACATTTTGCCTGTATAGACCTGTTCGAGTGGAATCTGATACGTCTGTTCAAACTTTCGAATAAATTTCAGCAGTTCAGGGGAAGTTTTAGCATAGCCACCGCAACAATAAGCATCGAGAATTTTCCAGTTGTTTTTATGCGTTATTTGGCTAACGGCTTGAGTGAGAAATTCACCTTTCAGTGCTGAAAAACCCAGTAATTGATGATGAGTATGACTGGCTTCGATCAGACCTGAGAGTGTGCCACCTGTACCAACTGCACAGCAAAATACATCGTAGTTTTTTAAGTCTGCTTTCGTCAGAATTTCCCGACAACCTTGTATGGCAAGTGCATTGCTACCGCCTTCAGGAATCAAATAACTATCGGGGAATTGCTGCTGTAATTGTGCTAAAAAGTTGGGTTCATGACGTTGTTGATAGAGCTGTCTGGAAATAAATTCAAGCTGCATTCCCATGTTACGGGCTGTTTCTAAAGTTGGATTCAACGAGCGCTGAGCCAGTTCCTCTCCACGAATCATGCCGATGCTACGAAGTCCCAACATTTGGGCTGCATATGCTGTCGCTGCAATATGATTGGAATATGCACCGCCAAAGGTCAGTACTGAAGTTTTACCCTGTTGCTGTGCCTCTAGCAGATTGTATTTGAGTTTGTAAAACTTGTTGCCTGAAATCTGTGGATGTACCAGATCCAACCGTTTGAGATCGAGCTGAATATCATCTCGTACTTGTAGTGACTGGATTGGAATTTCGGGTCGCTGTGCTTGAATCTGCATTAGCGTGTACCTGTTCCTGCACTTGCGGTATCTACCGAGGTAATCACCGACATGCCCGGTCTTAGGCGACTCAGTTCAGGCTGATTGGGATCAATCGCGATTTTCACAGAAATACGCTGAACCACTTTAGTAAAGTTGCCTGTGGCATTATCGGTTTTAAGTACACTAAACTCAGAACCCGCAGCAGGGGAAATTTCAGCCACATGTCCAACAAATTTTTTGTGATTTAAAGCATCTACTGTAAAAAATGCCTTTTGCCCAATTTGCATATTGGCAATTTGGGTTTCCTTAAAGTTGGCGATTACCCATGTGGTTTGCGGAATCAGATAGAGCAGTTGTGATCCCGCGCCGACATATTGCCCAACCCGTGGAGAAACCTCACCAAGCTGTCCATCCATTGGCGCTGTAATAATGCTGTAGTCTTTGGTGGTATTGGCCTGATCAAGCTGTGCAGCCGCATTTTTGATTTGTGCCTGTAAGCCAACTGTTGCAATTTTTGCAGTTTTTAAGGCTTCTTCTGCCACTTTAACATTGGCTTTGGCTTCATTGAGTAAAGCTAAATTATTGGCAACACTGGCTTGGCTTTGGTCAAGATCCGTTTTAGCAATCGCACCGCTATTTCCTAATGCCTGATAACGCTGTAATTGTTGCAAGGACAATTGGTATTGTGACTCAACTTGAGCAACTTTGGCTTGCGCGGCAGTGACATCTGCTGCACGTTGTGCAATGGTTTGTTTTTGGTTGCTAAAGCTATTGGCTGCTTGTTCAACACTCGATTGGGCTTGTGAGACTTTTTGATTATATGCAGTCGGATCAATTTTAATCAGCACTTGTCCTTTTTTAACATGATCAAAATCACTGACTAAAACATCCTGAATATAACCATTGATTTGGGACGATAAAACCGTAGTTTTCCCCTTAATATAGCTGTTATCGGTCTGTTGAATTGGCGTATTGAATGGGCCAATTTGCCATGCCCACATAATGATGCTAATTCCGACAAGTAAAATAAAAAACATCAGAATCAGTGTCGATTTTTGAGTTTCAATCAACTTACTGACCCGTGGCACATTTTTTAACTGAGCTTGGGCTGTTTCTGCTGTTGCAGGTGTTTCATTATTTGGCTGTTCACTCATAGCACGACTCAAAATATTAGGAAGATTGCGATTGGCGATGGGCGTTATAGCGTGTCCATGCGATATTACTTAAGCCCCAAATCAGTAAAATCACAGCAAAAATGCCATTTAAATAAATCACATCGTTATAAGCACGAACTTGTGCTTCACGGGTACTAATTTGTGACAGGCTAGATTTGGCTTGTACCTGATCTTTACCACTGTCACTGATATAGGGTGCGTATTTACTTTGATAGAGGCTCAGGCGTTGGCTGACATTGGGATCTGTCGTTTCTAAGGCGTTATTGATAGTGAGTTGATAGACTTGGGTTCGTTCCTTTTGATAAGTTGAAAAAAAAGACGAACCCACCAAACCTCCGAAATTTTGGGTGGCTGAAAATAGCACCAAATACGTGACAATATGTCCTGCACCTTGTTGTAAGGCACGTCCAAAACCCACCAAAAGCAATGGCCCAATAAACAGTCCACCCGCAAAAGCCACCAAAAACTGACTATGATAGAAATTGGCTGGGCGTACATCACTGGTCAAATGAAAATCCAAGCTACAGGCAATCAAAATCAAAAATTCAGCAAATACCAGTTGTAAAACAATCCGTTCTCGCGCAAAAGTCAGCGCACTAAAAATTACTCCTGCCAACATGCCGACAAAAATCACAGTGTATAAGCTGACAAATTGATCAGGTCCCATGCCCATGGTTTTAAGAAAATTGACTTCGGCATAGGTTTGTTCAGACATTAACAGGCGTAGCATAAAGGCGGCAATAATAAAACGCAGCGTGGGCCAAGTCCCAATCCAGCGAGTCATAATCAGTGGGTTACGCCGCTGGTGTTCATAGAAAAAACCCAAAACCAATAAACTAAAACCACAGATCAGCACATAAGCAATCCAAGGTGAATCAAACCACCACTGTAAAGGCCCTTGAACCAGTACCGCACAAAGACAGGCAAAACCCGGAGCCAATAAAGCAAAGGTCAGAAAATCACCTTTTTCAAACACCGCGATACGTAGGCTGCGCGGCAGTTTGAGCGATACCACCATAGCAAAACAGCAGATCGCCAACCCTAGCTCAAAGCTATATAAAACCGTCCAGTTGTTTACGCTAACCAAGAGTGGTGAAATCACCCATGCTAAAGGTACGCCCAATTGCCCAAAGCCAATCCCGACATATAAGCCTTTGATTCGATGTGCTTTGGTAAAACCTTGCATAATATAATACATACCCAGTGAACTGAGCGGAGCTGCAACTAAGCCACTGATAAAACGGGCAACCAAAGCCGAATGATAGCTATGTACAAAGATATGCATCATCATGACAGCAATAAATGCCAATAAACCAATTTCACTAAATAAACGCAGCCCATATTGCTGGCGGGCTTTAAATAAAATCAGGTTTGAGCTGACATTCGCCATCACATAGGCAGCAGGTAGCCATGCACCTTCGATGGGGGTTAAACCATATTCGCCTTGTAGCTGAGGTAAGTTTGCAGTAATAAAACCATTACTCAGCCCTGCAGACAGTGCAATAAACGTCCCAATAAAAAAATATAAATAACGCTTCCCTGATGAATGGGCAATAGATGGAGGTGAACCTGGCAGGACAGGACGCTCATCTGCCGTCCAGTCAGGTGGAGTCTCTAAATAACGGAGCTGTTTATCCATAACTTGCCTCGTTACAAACCTGAATCCCTGTCATTAATAACTCGATTGCGCGTTTAGCGAGGCGCTTTTGTTCTTGTTCAGTATGCCCGCGAAAAGAAGCTGCCAAAATTGAAATAATGGTACGGTAGTCTTCAAAAGTCAGGTCAGCACGACAAATTCCCGCAGCAATGGCATGATCAATGAGAGGCTGAATAATCTGTTGATGCTGCTGAACCAATTTTTGTAAATGTGGATCATCGGCATCCAAAACTCGCCAATATTCTTTGAGTGCAGATAAATGTGGCAGATTTTTAATATGGCTATGCAGCAGTAAAAATAGACCATCTTCAAACTGTCCATAATATTTGGCACGCGTTTCCAGATTATCAATTGACTGTTCAAGTAAGGCATAAATCAAATGCTTACGATCAGCAAAGTTACGATAAAAAGTGGCTCGACCTACCCCTGCATAATCAATGATGATTTGTAATGGGACATGAATGCCATGAGTTTTCATCATCTCGGCAGCAGCGTTTAGAAGCTCTTCGCGGTTTTGTGCCGCACGTTGTAAGTGTTTACTCATGGCTATCAGGTCTTTCAATTTCTAGGCGATATTTTACGGACAAAATTGTCCGTTTGTATTGCTCTAGATGTTTGTAGTTTTGTAAAAGTGATTAATTTATAACTTTATTTTATATATTAACTTAAAATTCATCATTATTTTTTTAAATTATCTTTGACTATGCTGAGTCTTATTCAGATTAAACGAGATAAAAAATGAATACGCAACAGCAATTAAATCAAGATCAATACCAAGGTAAATCAAATGCTTATTTAAGTAGTGCTGTGCATGCTCAAGGTGCTGAATTTATTAAAATGCAGCAATGCATTCAGCAGCACCAATTTAAGCAAGTTTTAGATTTGGGCTGTGGTGCAGGACATGTCAGTTACCACGTAGCGCCATTTACAGAACAAACGATTGCTTATGATATTACGCCTGATATGGTGGCATTGGTTTGCCAGCAAGCCAAAGAAAAAGGTTTAACCCAGATTCAAGGACAACAAGGGGCAGCCGAAGCGTTACCGTTTGCCGATCAGTCTTTTGATTGTGTGATCAGTCGTTACTCAGCCCATCACTGGCAGCATGTGGGACAAGCCATGCAAGAAATTCATCGGGTATTAAAACCGCATGGCAAAGTGATTTTTGTCGATATTTTGGGAAGTGGACAGCCAATTTTAGACACCTTTTTACAGACCATTGAAATGATTCGTGATCCGAGCCATGTACGGGATTATAGTTTGCAAGAATGGATGCAATTTGCTGAATATGCGGGCTTTCAAGTGGAACAGGTGGAAAAGCAAACTTTACATTTGAACTTTGACAGTTGGATTAGACGCATGAAAACGCCTGAAAATGGTGCAGCAACAATTCGCTATTTACAAACTAAAGTGTCTGATGTGGTGCGTCAGTATTTTGAGATTCAGTCTGATGGCTCCTTTAAAACACAAGTGATCTACTTAGTATTGGGAAAAGCGGGCTAATTTCTGCTAAAATATTGCACTCGAATGAGTCACTCAATAGGTCTGAACGTGGAAAGTTTATTACCGCTGTTTTCCATCACCATTGCATTAATGTTAGGTGCAATTAGTCCAGGCCCAGCATTTATTTATGTGGCAAAAAATTCAATTGCGATTTCACGAAAACACGGTTTATTTACTGCACTAGGTACAGGCACAGGTGCAGCACTCTTTGGTCTTTTAGCCGTGATGGGATTACAAGCGATTTTATTGGCTGTACCCTCTGCATATCTGATTTTAAAAATTTTTGGTGGTCTGTATTTACTTTGGATTGCCTTTAAAATTATTCGTCATGCCAAAGAACCAATGCATACTCAGCAAGATGTTGCACAGCAGATGAGCTATCCACAAGCGTATCGCTTAGGAATCATTACCCAATTGAGTAACCCTAAAATTGCGGTGATTTTGGCAAGTATTTTTACAGCTTTATTACCCAAAGAAATTCCAACGTATTACTATGTGGTTTTACCGATCTTGTGCTTTTTTATTGATGCAGGTTGGTACTCGTTAGTGGCTGTGGCGCTGTCTGCTGAAAAACCACGTAAAGTGTATTTAAGATTTAAAGCAATTTTTGACCGTGTCGCAGGGGGGGTAATGACCTTGCTTGGTTTGAAACTGATTTTTGGAATGAAATAATTCATTTAAAAATTTGCTATGATCAAAAGCTTATTGTGAATCAATAAGCTTTTTTTATTGTTTATAAAAATTTAGCACGATGCATAAAGTGTATGTCGAAAAACAGTGTTTATTATTTAAAGTAATGATTTTCATCAACTAAAAATATTCACAAATTGAAATATATTTTTTGAGAACATTCTCTCAATAAAGTGCTAATTTAAAATCAAACAACAAAGAGGATATGCTCATGAAGACAATATCCATACTCTGCGTGGCGATCAGTTTAAGCATGCTTACAGGATGTGAGCTAAAACAACCCGTCAAAACTCAGTCCAATTACTATAGCAAAAGCATAGCAGGCATGCCTGTTTATGAAAAAGATTATCAGCTTAGCGCTGCAAACTAACCCATTCACACTGTATGCAGGCTGAAAATTTGATGATTTCAGGCTGCATACTTTTCAGTCTTTAAAATGAATCGGAATCCACTGATAGGTTTTGCTATCGGCTGAATAAATATGTCCAATGCCTGGGAAGGGTAAATGTGGCGCGGCGATGGTTTCGCCATGCTTTGCAAATTCAGCAAACAGTTTTAAACGCGTTGCAACGGCTTGTTTCGGGTCAGCGTCATACGCAATTGAAGTTTCAGGATGATCAAACTGTATGCTGTGTGAATGGATAATATCGCCTACAAAGACAATGGTTTCATTTGTGGTTTTGAGTTCATAGCTGGTATGTCCAAGTGTATGTCCAGTGCTATTGATTACCTTAAATCCTTGAATCTGATCGCCAAGTTTGTAGGTTTTAAAGTGCTGTTTGGCTTGATAAGGTGCTATCGCCTGTTTGATTTTTTCAACGGTGGCTAAATAGCCCGCCTGTTTTTCTTTCGGGATTTTGTTGAGCTGTTCAGAGCTTAGCCAGTAATTGGCTTCTGTAGCGGACACATACACCGTGGCATTGGGGAAATTGGCAACGCCATTTTTGCTAATACCGCAAACATGATCGGGGTGCAGATGCGTCAGCAAAATGGTATCGACCTGTTCGGGCTGATAACCTGATGCTTTTAAGTTGCTGAGAACTGAGCCTAAGTGTGAACCCAAGCAACTTGCAGCACCACTGTCGACTAAGACCAGTGAATGTCCTGTATTGACCAAAAAGGCATTGATAGAGGTTTGTACGCCTTTGGCTTGATCTGCATAGTATTTTTTGAGGCTTTCATGGATTTGTTGTTCTGAAAGTCCTTTAAATAAGTTCGGTGAGATAAAATTTGTGCCGTCGAGCAGGGCGGTAATTTGGGTTTGCCCTGATTGGTATTGGTAGTAACCTGCCACTTGTTTGTGTTGCTCGATTGGCGCAGGTGGGGAAGTGGCGAAAGTGGGTAGACTGACGAAGCTAGAGCAGAGTAGGGCTGAGGTGAGTAGTTTTTTCATTTGAACGTATTTATTGATTTATTTATGGTGTTTATTTTTTAGCATGTAGGGCAAGATTTTTCATCTTTTTTAGGTTTGTAATATGTTCGGATTGAAACTTTTAATGGATGATTCGCCTTACTTTTGACTGGGCAAAAGTAACAAAACCCCGTTGTTCGTTAGAGGGCACGTCCATGTGCCCCTAACGAACGGGCGACATCCATGTCGCGGGTCAATTGATTTACTGGTTTTTTGGATAAAAATATTCAATTTTTTGAAACTATATTAGAATAAATTTTAATGCCAAACTTTCTGCAAAAGATTTATTTAATTAATCTTAAATATTAAATGGTTTTAGTAGAATTTTTTAAAATAATTTATAGGTTTTCTTACTATGAAAAAAATAGAAATTGAAGAAAAATTTTATGGAAAAGATAAAGAGGAAGTGGAAGAAATTTTAGATATGGTTTTTAATTCAATTTCTAGATGGATTATTATAGAAAATAAAGTAGAGGATGTAGAATATTTGACATCATGGGAACATCGGTCAAATGATTTAATAGAAAAGGATTTGGGTGAGTTGCAGATTGATAGAAAAGGTATATTGAATGCCTTATCACTATATTTAGAAAAAGATAATTTGAAAAACAAGTACATGGATTGGCTTTTTATCAACTTACTGACATATGCTGAATATATTGCAACTCAAGCAGAACTTAGAAAAAAACTACTAGGAATAGATGGGTACATTAAGACTCTGTATCCTGCAAGTACTGAACATTTGATATCTATTTCACAATATAAAAAAACATCGACGACAAAATTTCTAATTTTTGTAAGCATATTGGTTTTTGGATTCATAATAAGCCCTGTTTTTGGAAGTGTTATACTACTTTTAATATTATTAATTTTATATTTAAATTTAAATAAATACAGAAAGTTAGATGAAATTTTATTCAAGATGAATAAAACTTACTCTTTTATAAATTGTATGGATTTGAATTGGGGATTTGTAGCGGAAATATATAAGGAAAATTTCAAGGAGAATATTATTTGGGATACGCAAATTTATAAATTGATTGAAAAGTCGAAGTAGCTTTCATATTAAAAAGCCCCTACATCAGTAGAGGCTTTTCTTTTAAAAACTTAATCTTTTAAGACACTTTATCACCTGGTTTAGCGCCAGACTCAGGTGAAATTACCCAAACTCCTTCGCCATTGCCCGCTGCAAGCACCATACCGTTTGAAATACCAAAACGCATTTTGCGTGGTGCAAGGTTCGCCACCAACACAACAAGTTTATCTTTCAGGTCTTCAGGTGCATAAAACTCACGAATACCGCTAAATACGTTACGTGGTTCAGCTTCGCCTGCATCTAAAGTCAGTTGAAGAAGTTTATCCGAACCTTCAACCGTTGCAGCTTCCAATACTTTAGCTACACGTAGGTCGATCTTGATAAAATCTTCAATACCAATGATTTCAGCTTCACCAATTTTTGGTTCAGCTTTTTTCTCTTTGGCTTTTTCTTTTTTCTTTTCCGCTTTTACAGGTTCAGCCGCAGGCGCACCTAAAGACTCTTTCGATTCATCCACCATCGCTGCAACTGCTTTAGGGTCAACACGTTGCATTAAGGCTTGGAACGCTGCAATTTCATGACCTGTCAAAATCGTTTTACGTGATTCAAAGTTGAAGCTGTCGAGTTTCAAGAATGCCTGAACTTGATTTGCCAATTCAGGCAAGACTGGCGCAAGGTAAACAGCCAACTGACGGAACAGGTTAATCCCGACAGAGCAGACATCATGCACTTGCTGTTCTTGACCTTCTTGCTTTGCAAGCGCCCACGGTTTTTTCTCGTCGATGTATTGGTTGGCACGGTCAGCCAACGCCATGATTTCACGAATCGCCGCAGAAAATTCACGATCTTCATAGGCTTGAGCAATCGAATCACCCGCGTCAATAAAGCTTTGAACTAAATCTACTTCAGCACATTCGCTCGATAAGGTATCGTTAAATTTGGTGTTAATGAACTTGGCACAACGGCTGGCGATGTTCACCACTTTACCGACAAGGTCAGAGTTCACTTTTTGAATGAAATCATCCAAGTTTAAGTCTGAATCTTCAACTTTGTCGGAAAGTTTAGACGCGAAGTAATAACGCAAATATTCAGGGTTCAAGTGCTGTAAATACGTTTCAGCTTTAATGAATGTACCGCGTGATTTCGACATTTTCTGACCGTTGACTGTCAAGAAACCATTCACGAATAAACCTGTTGGAGTGCGGTAGTTTGCACCTTCAAGCATTGCAGGCCAGAACAGCGCGTGGAAGTAAACAATGTCTTTACCAATGAAGTGATAGACTTCATTTTCACTGTCTTTTTTCCAGTAGTCATCAAAGTTCAAATCTGGGCGTTTGGTTTTAATGTAGTTTTCAAAACTCGACATATAACCAATTGGCGCATCGACCCACACATAGAAATATTTGTTTGGTGCATCTGGAATTTCAAAACCGAAATACGGTGCATCACGCGAAATATCCCAGTCTGCCAAGCCTGCATCGAACCATTCATCGAGTTTGTTGGCAATTGAAACAGGTAGACGACCTTGGTCACGTGTCCATTTTTGTAGGTATTCTGAGAAGTTTGGCAACTTGAAGAAGTAATGGTCTGATGATTTCTCAACAGGGGTTGCACCGCTTAGCGTAGAGCGTGGATTTAACAATTCAGTGGCGTTGTAGGTGGTTCCGCAAACTTCACATGAGTCACCGTATTGGTCTTCGGCTTTACATTTCGGGCATGTGCCTTTAATAAAACGGTCAGACAGGAACATTTGTTTTTCTGGGTCAAACAACTGCGTCACAGGGCGAATCGCGATATTGCCTGCTTCACGGTTTTTGACATAAATTTCTTGAGAACGGGCTTTGTTGGTCGTGCTATGGGTTGAGTCATAGTGGTCAAAGCTAATGCCAAAACCTGCAAAATCACGTTCATGTTCTTTTTGTACATTAGCGATTTGCTGTTCTGGAGAAATGCCATTGGCTTCGGCACGTAGCATGATGGCAGTACCGTGAGCATCATCCGCACAGACATAAGTCACATCATGACCTAATGCACGCATGGCACGAACCCAAATATCCGCTTGGATATAACCGAGTAAGTGACCCATATGAATTGGACCATTGGCATAAGGAAGGGCATTGGTGACTAAAATTTTACGCACGGAAGTTGTTCTCTCATTCGTATTTACAAGCAAAAGATTGTACCTGAGCGCAGGAAAACAAAGCAACGCTTTGTCTGCGCATTTGGCGAGGGCAACGCTGAGTATATCGGAGTTTGGTTAATTGATAGGTGAATTCTTTTCAAATAAAACCGCATAGGAAACTTTTGCATGAAGATCGCTCTAATTTTTCAGATTACCAGTCATATTGATCATGGCTATCAAAAAAGCTGACTTAAACTTATCGGCAATTACAGTTACACTAGCCCTATTATCTTTCCTGTTGGAGTCACATATGTCTTGGTTTTCTTCATTAAAAGCAAAATTTGCCCCATCGCAAGAGGTCAAAGAAGAAGAAATCCAGAAAGTGCTCCAAAGTTACTGTTTGCCAAATTCTGAAAATTTACTCAAAGACCGCATTAGTCAGCTCAACTTGCAGGGTCAGATTTTACAACTCACCATCAATACCCATCCGAGCGAAGCTGAACAATTACAGCAAATCCATGATGAGCTTGCCGATGCCCTCGAAAAATGTGGCATTCAGGAACTCAATTTACATGTGATTCAGCAAAAAACAGGACAAGCCACATCGGGCGGTTGTGGCAGTCAGCAGCATGGTGAAGCAGGGCATAGCTGTTCATCGAAACCGAAACCGAAAGCGGAAGCAAGCAATTTACCCCCTGTGGTCGATGCTTCAGGTCAGGCAGCTCAAGCTGAACCCGCAGAAACAGATCCCAATAATCCACCGATTCAAAAGGCAGCCCCGCAACAACGCGATGTACCCAAACATCCACGAATTCAGCATGTGATCTTGGTATCTTCGGGCAAAGGTGGCGTTGGAAAATCAACCACGACTGTGAATTTGGCTTTGGGCTTGCAAAAACTGGGCTTAAAAGTCGGTGTGCTTGATGCTGACATTTACGGCCCAAGTATTCCAACTATGCTAGGCAATGCAGGGCAAACCCCACTGATTGAAAATGAACACTTTGTACCGTTAGAAGCGTATGGCATGCCTGTATTGTCGATTGGACATTTAACAGGAGATAACAATACGCCTGTCGCTTGGCGTGGGCCAAAAGCAACAGGTGCGTTAATGCAATTGTTCAACCAAACTTTGTGGCCAAATCTGGATGTACTCATGATCGACATGCCACCAGGTACAGGTGACATCCAGTTGACCTTGGCACAGCGTATTCCAGTGTCGGGCGCTGTGATTGTGACAACGCCGCAAAATGTAGCGCTACTTGATGCGACCAAGGGCATTGAACTGTTTAATCGCGTACAGATTCCAGTGCTAGGTGTGGTGGAAAATATGTCGACCCATATCTGCTCAAACTGTGGCTTTGAAGAACAGATTTTTGGACAGGGTGGTGGTGATCAACTCGCGGAACAATATGACATTCCACTGTTAGGTCGTTTACCGCTGAATGCCAAAATTCGGGAAAATGCCGATAAAGGTGAACCGAGTGTCGTGGCAAACGATGAAGCAGCCGATAGCTATCTGCAAATTGCCAATCAGCTTTTGCAATATATTGAAAAATTGCCAAAAGCAGATAAAGATCAAAACCGTATTTTTTAATGCTTAAGCCCGATGTTTCGCATCGGGCTTTTTTGTGGGGGATTCTGATATGCAACAACCGTTAATTATTCAAGGGGCGCTACCTGTTGAATGTGAATATCTTGCCCGTCAATTAACCCATGTCGAAAAGGAAACAGTGGGTGGCTGGGTGTTCTGGAAAGGACTTTATCAGGGCTTTCCGATCATTATTTCTAAAACACGAATGGGCATGACTAATTCTGCTGCTGCAACAGCGATTGCGATTTTAAAATATCAGCCTTGTGCGATTATCAATCAGGGAACTTCAGGTGGACATGATCCAGAGTTAAATGTATTTGATATCGTTTTGGGAAAGGCCGTTTGTAATATTGGTGCATTTAAAACGCCTAGACGTGCTCTAGGTGAAGGCTCTGACAGCTTAACTTGGATGGAGGCCTTCGATGTTTTACCTGAGGATGAAACAGATCCCGAACCGATTGCAATTCGTCATTTTCAGGCGGATGAAGGATTACTGAATGCTGCGCAGCAGGTAAAATCAACGTATACACAAGGCAAAGTGGTTGAAGGTATTATTGGTTCTGCGGATGTTTGGAACAATGAACTGGATCGGATAGCCTTTTTTCGAGAGACTTATGGAACAGTCACAGAAGAAATGGAAGGGGCTTCAGTTGCGCAGGTGGCAACGCAGTTTGCTGTGCCTTTTTTAGCCTTGCGAGTCGTGTCAAATAATCTAACCAATCAGCAAGGCTATGATGCTGCAACAGGGAAAGCCTGTCAGGACTTTGTTTTGAACGTGGTGATTGAATACTTGCAAGCTCGATCGTCTTAAAGCGGGCGTTGGTTTTTACGCCGATTCCAACTACGCAGCACACTCCAACGCCATAACAATTGAGTGGCAATATAGAGCACAATAGCGGTCACTAAAGCTTCAACGATTAATCCTGTCATTAAGATTTTTGTAAGACTAAAATCAATATGCCCATGTCCAAAATTTTCAATCCAATTGACAATCTGATGCATGACACCCATCAACATTGCTTGGTCGATCATGTGGACTTGAAAGATTTTTGTACCAATCCAAAAACCAATATATAAGATAGGAACGAGCGTAAATGGATTGCTCAGCCAAGCAAGAGCCAAGCTGACAGGTAGGTTAATTTCGAGCAACAAAACAGCTAAAACAATGAAAATACTATGAAAAGGGATAGGAAGTAGCCCGAAAAATGTACCAATAAAAATTGCTTTACAAATCGATTTACGATTGACATACCACAGTAACGGGTTTGCCGTATGCTTGCCAAATAATTTCATCATCTTCATGGATGAAACACGTTCAGGCGAAGGCAACCAAGACTGCAACAGTTGTTTAACCATAAATTCTCAAATTGAATTGATTTAACATCACTCAATATCTATATATTGGGTCATTTTCACTTTATGCAAACAAACTTAGCTAAAGCTTAATTGCAATCGACTTTGGTTTGATTTTGCAAAAGTCATGGAGTGAGCCAACAATTAAAATAGCATAAAATCATATCTGATTGATCATTTTGATGATTTTAGATGATCAAACTAGTCGCCAATGGTCTAATTTAATATAAATAAAATAATAAAAATCAAAATATTGTGAACTTTATTTAAAAGTAGTTACAATTGTATTTTTGCCTTGATGGGCAAAATGCCATACTTTGAGCAGCGATCAACTTTGGAAGTCAGTGGATGATGTCTTGGTTATTTCTTGGTTCGGTAATTACAATTTTATTTACGCCTGGCCCAACCAACACGTTGTTAGCATCTTCAGGTGTGCGTGTAGGTTTAAAAACATCATTAAAACTCATTCCCGCAGAAACTTTAGGATATTTGATTGCGATTACCGCATGGGGGCTCATGATTGGCTTGGTTGAGCAACGTCTGCCTGTGCTACCAAAGTTATTACAACTACTCAGCGCCAGTTATATGTTGTATTTGGCAATAAAACTCTGGAAAACAGCCAAGCAAGATCTGAATATGCAGCAAAGCTTAATTTCGCCACATGAGCTCTTGGTTGCAACCTTATTTAATCCCAAAGGTTTAGTATTTGCATCGGTCATTTTCCCAAAAGCTGCATGGCATTATATTTCAGTTTATTTGAGTCATATGAGCCTGTTTTTGTTATTACTAGCACCGATTGCATTATGCTGGATTATGCTCGGAACGTATTTAACTAAAAATAAAATTTCATGGTTGAATCCATGTAACTTGCAGCGAACCGCCTCTGTGATGTTGATGTCCTTTTCAATCCCACTCAGCTATTCGGCATTGATTCGTCTATATTGATCATGGTCAAAAAGCTGAATTTCAGTTAAAGTACAACCCAATTAAAGATTGATTTGTGATTTTGGAATAGCTACATGGCCATTAAGTCTGATCGTTGGATTCGCGAAATGAGTGAGCAACACGGTATGATTGAACCGTTTGCACCGAATCAGGTTCGCTATAATGAACAGGGTGAGAAACTGATTTCTTACGGTGTTTCTAGTTATGGTTATGATGTTCGCTGTGCACGCGAATTTAAAGTCTTTACCAATGTACACTCTGCAATTGTTGATCCTAAAAACTTTGATGACAAAAGTTTTATCGATATTGAATCTGATGTTTGTATCATTCCGCCAAACTCTTTTGCATTGGCACGTACGGTTGAGTACTTCCGTATTCCACGTAATGTATTGACCGTCTGTCTAGGTAAATCAACCTATGCACGCTGCGGTATTATTGTGAATGTGACACCGCTTGAGCCTGAATGGGAAGGGCACGTGACTTTGGAATTTTCAAACACCACTAATTTACCAGCACGTATTTATGCAGGTGAAGGCGTTGCGCAAATGCTGTTCTTTGAATCAGATGAAGTCTGTGAAACCTCTTATAAAGATCGTGGTGGTAAATACCAAGGTCAGCAAGGCGTAACATTGCCGAAGGCTTAATCAAGCGCACGAACAGTCGAATATAAAAAATCCCGCAAACTTGCGGGATTTTTTTATGCGGCCAAATTAGCCTTTGAGTTTTGCAAGAAGTTCATCTTTGCTGATATTGATTGATTCAGCATCGCGACGACCTTTATATTCAAAAGTGCCTGCTTCAAGACCTTTTTCACCAATCACAATACGATGTGGAATACCCATTAACTCAAGGTCAGAGAATTTTACGCCTGGGCGTTCATTACGATCATCGAGTAACACATCAAAACCTTGTGCTTGTAATTCAGCATAAAGTGTTTCAGCGGCTTCTAGTGTGCGTGGTGATTTGTGTGCATTCATTGGCACAATCGCAACTTCAAATGGTGCAATCGCTGACGGCCAAAGGATGCCTTTTTCATCGTAGTTCTGTTCAATGGCAGATGCGACAACACGCGTTACACCAATACCATAACAACCCATGGTGACGGTTAATGGTTTACCATCTTCACCCAGAACTTTACAGCCTAAGGCTTCAGAGTATTTTTGACCTAACTGGAAGATGTGACCCACTTCAATACCGCGTTTGATTTGTAGAACGCCTTTACCATCTGGAGATGGATCGCCGTCAACGACATTACGAAGGTCATAGACTTCACTGATTTGCGCATCACGTTCCCAGTTTACACCAGTCGCATGGTGATCAACTTGGTTTGCGCCTGCAACAAAGTCAGACAGTACTGATGCAGCACGGTCAACAATAACCGTTAAGCCTTTTTCAACTAAGCCTTGTGGGCCTGTGAAACCTGCAGTTAAACCATATTGCTGTAATTGAGCTTCAGTGGCAAACGTTAGTGGAGCAGCAATTTGTGGATGCTTTTCAGCTTTAATTTCATTGAGTTCATGATCGCCGCGAAGGAATAATACAACGACAGGAACATTGCCATCTTCTTGTGCAACACCTTGAACCAAAAGTGCTTTCACAGAGTCTTTTGGATCAGATTTTAAGAATGCGCAAACATCAGCAATGGTTTTTGTATTCGGTGTTTCGACAACTTGAAGTTCTTGAGCGGGTGCTTGACGTTCACCGACTAAAACAGCTTCCGCTTTTTCAACATTGGCTGCGTAATCAGATTCAGTTGAGAATACGATATCGTCTTCGCCACTGTCTGCAAGTACGTGGAATTCGTGAGAACCTGAACCACCAATTGAACCTGTATCGGCTTGTACTGGGCGGAAATTCAAACCTAAGCGTGTGAAGATACGGCAATAGGTGTCGTACATCACATCATAAGTTTCTTGAAGAGAGGCTTGATCCACATGGAATGAATATGCATCTTTCATAATGAATTCACGTGAACGCATGACCCCGAAACGTGGGCGAATTTCATCACGGAATTTGGTTTGAATTTGATAGAAGTTAATTGGTAGTTGCTTATAACTTTTGAGTTCATTGCGCGCCAAATCGGTGATGACTTCTTCATGCGTTGGGCCAAGCACAAACGGATTATCATGGCGGTCTTTGAAGCGTAGAAGTTCAGGGCCGTATTGCACATAACGACCAGACTCTTCCCATAGGCTTGCGGGTTGAGTGACAGGCATAAACACTTCTAAAGAACCAGAGCGATTCATTTCTTCACGAACAATCGCTTCAACTTTATTTAGCACACGTTTACCCATGGGCAACCAAGTGTATAAACCTGATGCCAATTTACGAATCATGCCTGCTCGAAGCATAAGTTGGTGCGAAATAACTTCCGCATCGTTTGGGGTTTCTCTTAACGTTGCAAATAAAAAGCGACTCGCGCGCATGGAGGTTGTCCTAGTACTTTAAAAGTTGAAAAAATTATACGATAAAAACACTTCAAAAAATTGAAGCATTTTAGCTGCAAAATTATGACATGGATTGTGCTGAATTATTCCATTAATTTGAGACGGGAAATGATTCGATCGTATTTTAACTGTGTTTCTCGATAGTTGTTTTGCAAATTCAAGATCGTACTTTTACTGCGCTCAATACTATTGTCATTTTGTTTGAGCTGATTTTTTAAAGTAGGAGGGACAGACTTGCCTTGTCGAACATATTCTTGTTCAGCTCGACGTAAATTCAGTTGATCGGTGTAAATCTCTTTTGCTTGACGTTGTTGAATCCCGATTTGGGTTTTGATAGATTGAAGTGCTTCTTGTTTTTTGAGTTCTGCTGTGCGGCTTGAGGTATAAGCTTGTTTTAAGCGTTGATCAGTTTCACGTTGCTTAGATTGTATAGCGTGAGATTGTGCGCTTTGTTGGGTTCTTTCTGAACTGAATGCAGGGACATGGCGCAAGACTTGCATTCGACGGTCGAGGACATCATATCCTCTACGGATGTGTGCGGGTGAAACAGATGAGCTGATGGTTGCTACACCATTGTTGTCGTAATAGCGATACCAAGCAGGCGTTGGTGTTGAATCATCCGCAAAAAGTGTTGGGGAGCTAAGGCAACATATAACAATACAGGCGATTATTTTCATCAACTTTCGCTGTTTAAAATTCATGTGGTCCCCAAACGTTGAGAAAAATAATCAGATTTTTGTCAATTCAGCTCATATTATCCGCTAAGCATTTTACACCACTCAAGACTAATTTAAGTTTTTCACGAAAAAAAAGTAGACTATTCCTCTAAAAATTAATACTTTGTTATCTTGGTCAATAAAAATGGGTAAAGTAGCAGAAAAGCTTCGTTGAAAAAGCAATGAAATAGATGTTTAATATCTGTAAATAACTGTGAAAAACCCATCTAAATACTGCGATTTTCATTGTTTCAATGGGAAGGGATCATTAAATGCAAGAAGATAACCCAAAAAATTTAAAAGTTATGGTAATTGATGATTCAAAAACCATTCGTCGTACAGCTGAAACACTTTTACAACGTGAAGGATATGATGTTGTGACTGCGGTAGATGGATTTGAAGCATTATCAAAAATTGCTGAAACGAATCCAGATATTGTATTTGTCGATATCATGATGCCACGTCTAGATGGTTATCAAACCTGTGCTTTAATCAAAAATTCACAACAATATCAGAATATTCCAATTATCATGCTATCGAGTAAAGATAGCTTGTTTGATCAGGCAAAAGGTCGTATTGTTGGGTCAGATCAATATCTGACTAAACCATTTAGTAAAGATGAATTGATTGATGCAATTCGTACACACGTTGCATAAGTGTTTTGGGAAAATTAAAGAATGGCACGTATTTTAATCGTAGATGACTCTCCTACAGAAACTTTTCGTTTTAAAGAGATTCTCACTAAACATGGCTATGAAGTGCTTGATGCAAGCAATGGTGCAGATGGAGTAACACTTGCTGAATCTGCACTCCCTGATCTGATTCTCATGGATGTTGTAATGCCGGGAGTGAATGGTTTTCAGGCAACTCGTCAAATTACACGAGGGGAAAAAACCAAACATATCCCAATTATTATTGTAAGTACAAAAGATCAGGCGACTGACCGTGTTTGGGGAAAACGTCAAGGTGCGCGCGATTATTTAACAAAACCTGTGGAAGAACAAGCATTAATCGATGTGATCAAACAGTATCTTAATGCAGGATAAGCTATGGCAGCAAACGGTTTTATCGAATTACTTCGCTTAGCAAAACGAGGAAATAAGAACTATACCTCAAGCGAAAATGAAGTAAATCGATGGTCAGGCATTGCGTTTGAAATCTTGGGGCAATATTTCGTTGCTCCACTCGGTGAAGTATCCGAAGTTATTTATTATCCACACTATACCACCATCCCGAATAGCCAGTCATGGCTAAAGGGATTGGCAAATATTCGTGGTCGACTTCTATCGATTACTGATTTACCAGAATACTTTTCGGGTGAAGCAAGTCGTAATCCAAGCCAACAAAAAGTACTATGTATTAGTCATCAAGATCAATATTTAGGATTGGCCGTAGATCAAGTACTTGGTATTCAGCACTTTAACAAAAGAAGCTTCTTTTCGAGTAATCGATCTTTAGATCAACGACTACAAAAATACTGCCAAGGCTATTTTAGCCAGCATCAACGAGATTGGAACGTTTTCTTATTCAGCCGTATGCTGAAAGATACCGAATATATGAATGCCGCGATCAAGTAATAAATGATTACATCGCCTAAATATTGCGATTCTGGGGAGAAGCTGGATGGGCTTTTTTGATAAATTAAAGGGTGCAACAGACCAAGTCAGTACAACAAATAGTGACGGTTTCGTTGGTAAAATTAGAAACACGCTAGATGCAACATCGGAAACCTTTGGTGACCGTGATCGTGCAAAACCATTTATTCAAATGGGTCTGGTTTGCGCAGTTGTGTCTTTTGTACTACTGTTGGTTTTGGCATACAGTGTGCCACGTAACAAAACCTTGACGGAAAGTCTGGGTGATTTACGTTTGTTATCTCAGATGATTTCCCGTCAAGCAACTGAAGCAACGGCTTCAGGCTCAGATGAATCGATTAAAAAATTAAAGACACTACAGCAGCAATTTAACGCCAGTTTAGCAAGCCTTAAAACAGTGCATAGTAGTGCTGATAATTTGAAAAAGGTTGATGCTGAATGGACGCTAACCTCTAAAAATATTGATACCATTGTTCAAAATGAGAAAATTTTGAACCAGTTATATGATACGAACGTTGCGATTAGTCAGGTCGTTCCTGGTATGCAGGCTGAATATAACTCTGTTGTAGATCAAATGGTTCGTAGTAATATGCCTGCAGGTCAAGTAATTATTGCGAAAAACCAAGTCTTTATTGCAGAACGTATTTTACGTTCGATTGATGCGATTTTATCGGTTTCGGATACAGCAAAAGAATCTGCAAATGACTTTAAAACAGATGCTGATACTTTTGGTAAATATTTGAATGCACAGCTCAATGGTAGTGTTGAATTAGGTGTTGCTCGTGTTGAAGACCCAGATTTACGTGATCAGTTAACAGAAATTCAAGCTGAATATGATCAGGTTATTAAGACAGGTGCAGCAGTTCTTTATAAAAACTCTGCAAAAGTTGCAGCTGTACAAAAGTCTACAGCACAGATTTTTAACCAGTCAGGTGAACTTTTAGCAGCATTAAACAAGCTCTCTAGTACAGCAACAGCAACTATTTATTTTGCATTCCTGTTAATTATCAGCTTTGTTGGCTTCTTGTACTGTGCGTATCGCTTATTAAGCCTTCGTGGTCAAGCTGATAAAGTACGTATGGAAAGCTTACAAGAAGAATATGACCGTAACCAAAACGCGATTTTACGTTTACTGGATGAAATTGCAGACTTGGCGGATGGTGACTTACGTAGTTACGCAACGGTATCTGAAGACTTCACAGGGGCAATCGCCGACTCCATTAACTTTGCGATCGACCAGTTACGTGACTTGGTATCTCGAATTAATGATACATCTCAAGAAGTTGCACGTTACTCACAAGATACTCAACATATTACTAACCAGTTGGCAGAAGCATCTGAGCATCAGGCACAAGAGATTGCAGGTGCATCTGCAGCGATGAACGAAATGGCATTGTCAATTGACCAAGTATCTGCCAACGCAACAGAGTCAGCGGGTGTAGCACAGCGTTCGGTTGTTATTGCTGCCAATGGTGCTGATGTCGTACATCGTTCAATCGAAGGTATGGACAATATTCGTGAACAGATTCAGGAAACATCAAAACGTATTAAACGTTTGGGTGAATCTTCACAAGAGATTGGTAACATCGTCTCGTTAATTAACG
Organism: Acinetobacter sp. ME22; assembly: GCF_022012315.1. Lineage (NCBI taxonomy): Bacteria > Pseudomonadati > Pseudomonadota > Gammaproteobacteria > Moraxellales > Moraxellaceae > Acinetobacter > Acinetobacter sp. ME22. Next base: position 10,207 of record NZ_JAKLTL010000014.1, on the reverse strand, counting down.
ATATTGCTGACCAAACAAACATCTTGGCATTGAACGCAGCAATTCAGGCATCTATGGCGGGTGAGGCAGGTCGTGGTTTCGCAGTTGTTGCCGACGAAGTACAGCGTCTTGCGGAACGTTCTGCATCTGCAACTAAACAGATTGAAAACCTTGTAAAAACCATTCAGGCCGATACTAACGAAGCCGTTATCTCGATGGAACATACCACTGCCGAGGTTGTACGTGGTGCGAACTTGGCCAAGGATGCGGGTGTTGCCTTGGATGAAATTCAAAACGTATCGAGAGCATTGGCACAGTTGATTGATAACATTTCTAATGCTGCTCAGCTACAGTCTGCATCTGCAAGTCATATTGCAAATACGATGAACGTTGTACAAGACATTACATCACAGACAACGACAGCAACCTTCGATACAGCGCGATCAGTCTCTGAATTGGCAAATATGGCGGAATCACTTCGTGAATCTGTAACTGACTTTAAGTTGCCAGAATAACTTAGATCTGTCGAAAGAGCTTTTTATTCTAGAATGAAAAGCTCTTGGAGCAACCGCAGTAGCTAGATTGTTCTAGCTTGCGCTCAACAATATCAAGCTAAACAGAAGAAGTTTGAGCGATGAAAGAAATACTAAAAAATTTAGTAACAACGATCTCGTTGCCTGAAGATACTTATTTAGACCAAGATGCTGAAATTTTGGATATCTTTGTTGAAGAGCTTCAGGATATCTTGGCTGAGTTTGAGCATCTCTTTCCATTATGGCTAGCAGATGCCGATAATGAACAATATTTAAAAGACATTCGCCGTTATTTTCATACTTTGAAAGGGTCTGGGCGGATGGTTGGGGCGTATCAGGCTGGTGAGCTAGCTTGGACAACTGAAGACTTATTAAATCGAGTAATTGCGAAAAGCGTTGATTTTTCTGCGCAGGTTCAGCAGTTCGCATTGGCATGTTTTCGGGTTTTTCAATATAAGCTTTACCCATTATTGCAACAGCAACAAGCATTAACTCTGGATTTGCGTCCATTGGTGTTATTGGGGCAGCAGTTACAGCAACAGCAAACACCTGATGCAGCTTTGCATGATTTGCTTATGGTGACTGCAAATCTGAGCAATGAAGCTGATGTGACTGGGCTTGAGTTGATTGATATTGAGCAACCAATAGAGGTTACTGTTGATATTGCGACACCTGAGCTTGTACCTGTCGAGCAGCCTGTAGTAGTGCCTACAGTGGTTGCAAAAGAAGAGCTAGTATTGTCAGAAACATTGGCAATTTATCTTGAAGAAGCGCTTGAACATCTTGAAACAATTAATCATTTCTTAAAACAGCTAGATCCATCTGCAAAACAGACAGATGCATTGATTCGTGCACTGCATACTCTTAAGGGTAGTTCAGGCATGGCACATATTGAGCCTATTTTTCAGGCGAGTGCGAATGTCGAACATGCTTTAAAAGCCCATTTGCAGGAAGAGAAATCATTAACTGATGCTGAAAATGATTTATTGGCAAGTTTTTCAGACTTCATTACAGTCTATTTAGCTGATTTGACACCTGAAGGGTCAGAACAAGGTCAGCAGGCTGCTGAAGAATTCGCTCAAATTTGGAATAATTATCAAGAAAATCAAGAACAAAGCAGACAGGAATTTAGTGTCAGTGGTCTGATTAATGATATTATGGCTTTGAATATTGATCATTTGTTGGATGCTGAGCATGACTTTGAAAAGTCTGTTCAAGATGATACAGCAATATATCTAGATCAATTAATTCATGAGTCTGCAATTTTAAGTGAACATACAGAGAAGTTTTCAACGCTTGCTCTGCACCAGCTTGCAGACAAACTGAAGTCATGTTATCAAAAATTGCAAGATAAGCGTTGGTTACTCGATTCAGATTATACATTTGAATTGTTTGATCATGCCCATCAGGAATTGATTCATTATTTTGACTTGTTAGCAACAGGTCAAACTGTTTATCTGTCAGGTCAAACAGAGCATGTTCTGAGTGACTTGTTAGACTGGATGAATCAAGTTCAAGAACAGGCAGAAACAACTGAAGCGGGCTTAGATGTTGCCAGTTATGTTCAGCGTTTGTTGCAAGATCAGCAAGGCGATGCAATTGTACTTGATGATCAAGATTTGGTCGATGTATTCCTCGATGAAGCAGATGATCTCTTAAGACAAATCGATCATTCATTTAATGTATATCAAGAAGAGCCAACACATCTAAAAGCACTGAATCATTTAATGCGATATTTACATACCTTAAAAGGTGGTGCAAATATGATTCAGGCGAAGAATATTGGTCTGATTGCGCATGAATTGGAAACAATCTTCGAGCGTTTGATTAATCAGCAATTACAGACATCACCAAAATTGGTCGCAGTATTGCGTTTGGTTCTTGATGCAATGGCTGATCGTATTGATGTGGTACGTGAATCACAGCAAGATTATGCATCAACCGCAACACTCAAAGTTTTGCATGAATTATTGCAGCCATCGATTGATCAAGTACATCAACCATTGATTACTCAAGCACCTGAGTCAGTGATTCCTGTTGACTTAATTACAGTGGAGACAGCTTTACCTGTGGCTGTTGAACCTGTGACAACCCATCTGAGTGATCCAATCAGCCGTGTTGCGCAACGTATTTTCAGCGATCATTTGGCTGTCGAAAGTGCACAGGCAGTGGTCTTACCTGATGCTGACCTGACTTCAATCTTCCTTGATGAAGCTGAAGATTTGTTGGTACAGCTTGATCATGATTTTAATGCTTATTTACAAGAAAATCATAAGCCAGAATATTTGAATGTTTTAATGCGTCATTTGCATACCTTAAAAGGTGGTGCAAATATGATACAAGCATCGCAAATAGGTTTGATTGCGCATGAGTTAGAAACAGTATATGAAAAGCTGATTCATCAGCAACTTCAACCTACAGAATATCTACTGGCAGTTTTGCGTTTGGCTCAAGACCAGATTGCTGAACGTGTTGAAGTGATTCAACAAAAAGGGATTGATTATCCTGCGACAGCAACATTGCAAGTTTTACATGAGCTTGCAACAGTTGAATCTGAATCTACTCAAGCAGTAGTGCAGAATGAAGTTGCTGCAGTACGTGAAGTTGAGCCTGTTGAATCAGAAGATGCTGAATTGCAAGCCATGATTCATCAAAGCTTCCTTGAAGAAACTCAAGAGCTTATTCAGCGAATTCGTGCTCAGTTGCAGGCGTGGTTTGATGACCGTACTAACCGTAGTTTATTGCTTCAGTTACAACGTGATACGCATACCATTAAAGGTGCTGCACGTATGGCAGGCATACAGCCTGTCATTGACATTACAACAGCATTAGAAAATACATTTGAACAATTTGCATTGCGTCAATTTAGCTCAAATGTATATGACAATTTATTGTTGAATACGGTTGCATGGTTACAAATTTCAATTCATGCAAATCAATATGATGATGTTGAACCATTAAAACGTCAGCTTGCAACGATTGAGTTTATTGATTTGTCTGCGCAGTTACCACAACAGGTTGCAGGTCAATTTGATACAGCGATTAGTAGCTTCGCTGGCTTTGTTGAAGGGGATGGTACAGAGCCTCCTTCAATGCTTGGTGAGTGGGATACAGAAAGCACGACAGATCAAAGCAATGAGATGATTCGTATTTCTGCTGGTCTAGTTGAGAAGATGATCAACTTGACGGGTGAAAATGCGATTAACCGTTCGCGTATTGAAATGGGAATCAGCCAATTCACCACGACATTAAATGAAATGGAATTGGCAATTCAGCGTTTATCTGATCAGTTGCGCCGAATGGAAGGCGAACTTGAGACGCAAATTATTGCTAAACATGGCATGGAAAATTCGCGTTATGCTGACTTTGACCCATTGGAAATGGACCAATATTCGTCATTGAACCAGTTATCTAAATCGCTTGCCGAATCTGCTTCGGATTTGATTGACTTTAAAGTTACCCTTGCAGATAAAGTTCGTGATGCGGAAGCTTTGCTGTTACAACAATCTCGTATTCAGGCAGAAATGCAAGATGGCTTGATGCGTGTACGACTTGTACCATTCTCGCGTATTGTCAGCCGTTTACAACGTTTAGTTCGTCAAACCTCATCGACCTTGAATCGTGCGGTCAATCTGAATTTGGTCAATCAAGATGCCGAGCTTGACCGTAGTATTCTTGAGCGTTTGGTTACGCCATTAGAGCATATGCTACGTAATGCAATTGACCATGGTATTGAATCAGGTGAAGAGCGTCTTGCAGCACGTAAACCTGAAGCTGGTCGTATTGAAATTGAAATCAGTCGTCAAGGTTCAGACATTATTGTTGAAGTGCGTGATGATGGTCGTGGTATTGATCCAAGCAAGATTGAAAATAAAGCACGTCAATTAGGCTTAATCAGTGCTGATCACAACTTAACTCAGCAAGAAATTTTACAGTACATTTTCCATTCAGGCTTAACCACCGCAAAAGCTGTAACTCAGATTTCGGGTCGTGGTGTTGGTCTAGATGTTGTACAAAGTGAAATTAAGACATTAGGTGGTCACGTTTCTATTCGTTCTGAACAAGGACGTGGTTCAACCTTTGTTATTCGTGTACCAACGACTGTAGCGGTGAGTGATGCCTTGATGGTAAAAGTCGCTGATCAGCAATTTGCGATTCCATTGACTCAGATTGAACGTATTGTTCGAATTTCACCGCAAGCTTTGGCGGATTACTTTGAAAGTAATGACGAAGTGTTTGGTATTGATGGTCAAAAATATAAGCTGCGCTATGTATCGGAGTTTGTGGGCTATCAACCTCAGCCGCGTTTAGCCAATATTGGGCATTCACTCCCTGTATTATTAATTAAAGGGAATAACAACCAAACTGTTGCGCTATTGGTCGATCAGTTGATCGGTTCTCGTGCACAGATTGTTGTAAAACCATTAGGACAGCAGCTAGCGAAAATTGATGCAATTGGTGGTGCAACCATTTTGGGTGATGGTCAGGTATGTTTGATTCTAGATGGTCATAATATTGCCCGCCGTATTCAAAGTACACAACGTACGACAGCATTGACTGAACAGCGTCGTGATACTGCGAAAGCTACCCGTGCTCGTCAATTGGTGATGATTGTCGATGACTCTGTGACCGTACGTAAGGTAACTTCGCGCTTATTAGAACGTCATGGTTATGATGTGGTGACTGCTAAAGATGGTGTCGATGCAATTGAGCAAATTGAGCATATCAAACCAGATGTAATGTTGCTCGATATTGAAATGCCACGAATGGATGGTTTCGAAGTAACCAATACGTTACGTCACCATTCAATTTATCGAGATTTACCAATCATCATGATTACATCACGTACAGGTGAAAAACACCGTGAGCGTGCATTTAGCTTGGGCGTAACGCACTATATGGGTAAACCATTCCAAGAAGCAGATTTGCTCCAGCATATTGAGCAAGTTTTGGAAAAGGCTTGAGGATAATCACGAATGAATACTGAACGTGTACATGAAATTGACCAACAAGAATTACAGCACTTAATTTCTGTTTCAACAGGATTTATTGATGCTTATATTATTGAGTGTTATAACCAAGTGCCGATGCTGATTCCTCAAAATATTGTATTGTCTGCACAAAACAGTCCAACACAGGTCAATGCTCTGACATGGCATGAGGTGGATCTACCTGTTTATTCAATTCATAACCCGAATGTAAAAGATGGAATTGCTTTGATTATCGAAGGAGAGGAAATTACGCAGCGTTTTGCATTGCTGTGTAATGAAATGCCACAAGGTATTCGCCTACGTATTTCTGAGGTTGTAGATGATGATCGCCCTGTCGATGACGTGAAAGTCTTTCAGTATGTGGTCTCTGAAGGTAAACAGTACCAGATTCCGAACTTGGTCGAGATTCAGCGTGCCTTAGGTATAACGATCTAGTCTGCATGTGATTTCAAAAAGAAGCCTTCATACGTGAAGGCTTCTTTCATTTTTAGGCAAGAAGTTGCACTAAAATTTCTTCATAGATATGAGCAAGAGGCTCAAGATCATCAACATTGACATGCTCATTGACTTGGTGAATTGTTGCATTCAAAACGCCTAATTCAAGAACTTGTGCACCTGTTGGTGCAATAAAGCGACCATCTGAAGTACCGCCACTGGTCGAAAGTTCAGTTTCAATTCCACAGACATGACGAATAGCATGTTGTGTTGCTTGAACCAACTCACCAACTGGCGTTAAAAATGGTAAGCCTGAGAGTGTCCATTGAATATCAAATGTCAGACCATGCTTGTTGAGGATCTCAATTACACGCGCCTGTAACTGCTCAGCAGTGACTTCAGTACAATAGCGGAAATTGAAAGTTACAGTTAATGTGCCAGGAATGACATTGGTTGCACCAGTGCCTGCATGAATATTGGAGATTTGAAAAGATGTTGCAGGGAAGTATTCATTGCCATGATCCCAAACAGTCGTACATAGTTCATTAATCGCAGCAGATGCTTGATGGATTGGGTTGTTGGCAAGGTGAGGGTAGGCAACATGACCTTGCTTACCTTGAATGGTGAGTACAGCATTGAGTGAACCGCGGCGACCATTTTTAACAATATCTCCAAGGCGATGCGTACTTGATGGTTCACCGACCAAACACCATTTCAGTTTTTCTTGGCGAGCTTCTAAGGTTTCAATCACTTTCACTGTGCCATTAATTGCAGGGCCTTCTTCATCAGAAGTAATCAAATAAGCAATTGAGCCTTTGTGATCAGGGTATTTGGCAACAAAGCGTTCCGTTGCCACGACCATCGCAGCTAGGGCTGTTTTCATGTCAGCACTACCGCGCCCATACAGTTTCCCATCTTTAATTTCAGGCTGAAATGGTTGAGTTTTCCAATCATCTAAGTTACCTGTAGGTACGACATCAGTATGTCCTGCAAAACAAAATACAGGTTCTGTTGTGCCACGACGTGCCCATAGATTGTCAACATCGCCAAAACGCATAGGTTCGATATTAAAACCAGCATTTGCAAGGCGTTCTGCCATGATGTTTTGGCAATTGTGATCAACGGGTGTGACTGAGGGTTGGCGTAAAAGTTGTAAACTAAGATCGAGAGTTTCAGAGGTAGACATAAGCAGCAGGAATATAACAGGCTAGAATTTGCTGATTATGATAGGGGAAACGTTGTCATAAAAAAACCTTATCGGAAAGATAAGGTTTTTTAAGAACTGGATATTCAGTAAAATTACATTTTTTCTTGCGTTTTCGTTGCGGTATCCGATACAGCATGACCTGCTGTTGATACATCCTGACCAACCCCACGCACAGTATTACAACCTGTAAGAACAACAGCAAGAGCGATTGAAGCAAATAGAATTTTTTTCATTAAGAGTCTCCAAGGTTACATTTTTTGTTAATGTAGACTCAGCATAAACAAGCCAGATTGGAAAAAGTATTGATGTTTAACACTTAAAATGTAATTCATTGTAGCATTTGTATACAAAATCAATGAGCGCAGGTTGGCGATACATATAAGACTGCTGTGAGCTAAAATCATAATAAAGATCATTACACCACCAAATTGCAGGTGCAGATGTTGCTTGTGTATTCGGGCAAATCCATTCATGTCGTGTGAGATGATACATGGGCTGTTGGGGAATAGTATGCCCCCATTTTCCTAAACGTCGAGCAGTTTGAATCCATGCTGGAATTGTAACTGCGGTAACATTTGGTAAAAATAATTGCCCTTTTAAAATAGCAAATTTCTGCTGAATATCGAGAGAGGATACATGTTCAAACTGAAATTGGCGCTCAGTAAAATGCCGTAGCTTCTTGAGAAAAGTATCATCACGATTTAAGCCATACCAATGAGGTAAAGTATAATCACCTTCTGCTAAATAGTATTTTAAAGCAACTTCCCAGTGTTCGATGCGTTGTGTTTGATGATTCAATAGCAGAAAGTCAAGTTCGCCTAAAGTTTTAGCCCCCTCGATTTGTTGTAGGCTATGTCCAATTACTTCATAGGGATGATAACGCTGCTCAGGGTTATCTTGTAGCCAGAACCAGAGCAGCATCTCAAAACGTAAACCGAGCCGTGTACTTTTAAGCTGTGCAAGAAACTGTAGTAATGGAGCAGGATTTTGGTCTAATTCTATTAGGCGCTCTTGATATTGCTGATAGTATTTTTGCCATAGTTCAGCAGGGTGTATTTCAAAAGCGTGTTGAATGTTTAATTCAGTGGGTAAATATTGAATTAAATTTGGGCTTGCAATTGTAAAAGCGAGTTGCCGTACACAAGGTTGTCGGAAGTTTAACCAAGGCTCGAAATAAGTCGTGGGTTGTGCAGAACAGGCAAGCATTAAAATTACACCAAACACCATGAAAACCTTATACTAGCATTGTTCATCTAAGCAGACTGTTGAATGAAAACATTGTTTTGGCGCATGCTGGTCATTATTTTCTTAGTATTAGCAATCATAGGTGCAATTTTACCAGGTGTGCCGACAACCGTTTTTCTAATTTTAGCAGCATGGGCAGCATCAAAAGGCTGGCCACAAGTCGATGCATGGTTACTCAAACATCCAAAATATGGCCCAACACTCCGTAATTGGCGTGAGCATGGAACTGTGCCACGTAAGGCGAAATATTGGGCATCGGGGATGATGTTCCTGAGTGGTATTATTATGCTGTTTACCAAAGCACCACTGTTAGTTAAATTATTTACGGATGTCACTATGCTGATCGTGGCGATTTGGTTGTGGCAAAGACCCGAACCCACTAAAAATTCTCTGAGAAAATAATGATACTTCCTGCTTCATTACACGATGCTGATATTTTAATTGACCTCAAAACCCAAACTTTACTTTTGCCAAAATTCAATAAGCAGTATTCAATTTCATCAGGGCTGAATGGTATTGGCGAAGCTGAAGACAGTGGTAAAACCCCTCGTGGTTGGCATCAAATTTCTGAAAAATTTGGACATAATTTACCAATTAATAGCGTTTTTATTGCCCGTCAAGCAACAGGCGAGGTTTTTTCAACAGAATATGCACAGCAGTTTCCTGAACGTGACTGGATTTTATCTCGAATTTTATGGCTCAAAGGTTTAGAAGCTGGATTTAATCTGGGTGAGGGCTGTGATACGTATCGCCGTTATATCTATATTCATGGAACTCCTGAGGATCAGCCCATGGGTATTGCGGCATCGCATGGCTGTATTCGGATGCGAAATCAGGATGTCATACAGGTGTTTGATCTCATCAATGAAGGCGCTTTGGTGTACTTATCGGAACATCAACTTGATCAACAAATTTATGATTCCCTTAAAATTTAATAATATAGATGCATAGAATTTATTCAAATCTGCCTCATTTTTCGAAAAATAACTTATTTTTTAATCATTCAGATACAAAAAGTGCGAAATGCATCGAAAAGCGTTTGACACTCCATAAAGATTCTCTATAATGCACCTCACAAACGATAAAGACGTTAAGGGCGCTTAGCTCAGTTGGTAGAGCGTCTGCCTTACAAGCAGAATGTCGGCGGTTCGATCCCGTCAGCGCCCACCAAGCCTTTACGTTAAGATCTTAGTGCAGCGGTAGTTCAGTTGGTTAGAATACCGGCCTGTCACGCCGGGGGTCGCGGGTTCGAGCCCCGTCCGCTGCGCCACTTTAGATCTTAATCATTGTTTGTACCCAAATGCGATATGCGTAAATGCAGCGGTAGTTCAGTTGGTTAGAATACCGGCCTGTCACGCCGGGGGTCGCGGGTTCGAGCCCCGTCCGCTGCGCCATTTACAAAAACGCTTTTGAGGGCGCTTAGCTCAGTTGGTAGAGCGTCTGCCTTACAAGCAGAATGTCGGCGGTTCGATCCCGTCAGCGCCCACCATATTCAACTTAAAAGTCTTGCGACTTGGCTTTTAGGTTTACCGTGCAGCGGTAGTTCAGTTGGTTAGAATACCGGCCTGTCACGCCGGGGGTCGCGGGTTCGAGCCCCGTCCGCTGCGCCATTTCTTAAGTCCACTCCCTATATAGGGCGCTTAGCTCAGTTGGTAGAGCGTCTGCCTTACAAGCAGAATGTCGGCGGTTCGATCCCGTCAGCGCCCACCATATTTCATCAAAATCTCTTTGATCATATACAATTCAGATTAAGCTTTGCTGATTGCTGATTGCTGATTGCTGATTGCTGATTGCTGATTGCTGATTGCTGATTGCTG